>URSW01000210.1 GCA_900550625.1 uncultured Eubacteriales bacterium | reverse complement strand
AACTTCTTTCCGCACTGACCGCCGTCGTTATCGCACTCTCATTCTGCTCATGCGGGATACTTCGTCCCCTCGGACAGAGCGATACCGATACCGCCGCGCCCGATGCGGCTCAAACCTCCGCCGTGCCCGACAGCGCGCAGGGTACCGGAGAAAGCGGCGGCAGCTCAACCGACACAAAAGAAATCGAAGCCGAAGAAAAGCGTCTTTCCTTCGTCGGCTGCGGAGACAATATAGTCTACTACGGAAACGTGCGCGAGGCGGCTGCGGTCGCGCAGCCCGGCGGACGGCAGTACAATTTTGCGCCGACGTATTCGCAGGTCGCACCGATCGTTTCCGCCGCGGACATATCGTTTATAAATCAGGAAACGCTCATGGCGGGCGAGGGCTGGGATTTCAGCTACTACCCCACCTTCAACGGTCCGCAGGACATGGGCCGCGATCTCGTCGATCTCGGCTACGACGTCGTTTCGATCGCAAACAACCACATGCTCGACAAGGGCGGTGCGGGACTCGAGGCAACCATAAAATTCTGGAAATCGATGAACGTGCTCATGATCGGCGGATATGAGAGCGAAGATGATTACAACGCCGTGCGCATTCTCGAGAAGGACGGTGTGAAGATCGCATTCCTCTCCTACACATACGGCACGAACGGAATAACCCTCGGCTCGGGATACAATGTCGTGATCCCGTATCTCGACGAAGCGACCGTAAAATCGCAGATCGAAACCGCGCGCACGCAGGCAGATTTCGTTTTCGTTTCCGCTCATTGGGGAATCGAGGATCATTTCACCCCGAGCGACGAGCAGAAGAAATACGCCCGGATAATGGCTGACGCGGGCGCGGACGTGATACTCGGACATCATCCGCACGTCATCCAGCCCGTCGAATGGATAAGCGCCGAGGACGGACGCAAAACGCTCTGCGTTTATTCCCTCGGCAACTTCATGGCGGAGCAGGCATATGACTACAACATGATCGGCGGCATGATATCGTTCGACATCGTCACGAAGGGAGACACCCGCTCTATCGAAAATCCCGTTTTCATTCCCACGGTATACTACTTTGACACAAGCTTCTACGGAAACTGCATATACCTTCTCGAAACCTTCACCGCCGCGCAGGCAGCCTCTCACGGTATCGCCGCCTACGGGCATTACACGAATCTCGAAACTCTCCGCAAATATGTGACGGACACGGTCTCTCCGGAATTTCTGCCGGAGTCATTCAAATAAAGGACAAAGGAATTTCCGATGAACGATTTTTACAGCATACCCGTCGTGATCCCCTCCTACAATCCCGACGAAAAGCTCGCGCAGACGGTGCTCGGGCTGAAGAACGCGGGATTCAGGGACATAATCGTGATCGACGACGGATCATCGGCTGAAACGAAAAAGAATTTCCCCGAGCCGGGAGACGGTGTGACGGTGCTTCGCCACGAGGTCAACCGCGGCAAGGGCGCAGGGCTAAAGACGGCTTTCCGCTACATTCTCGAAAACCGCCCCGATGCCGCGGGATGCGTCACGGCGGACGGCGACGGGCAGCACCGCACGGAGGATATCGCCGCCTGCGCTAAAGCGATGCTTTCCGAAAAGGACCGTGTGATCCTCGGCGCGCGCGACTTCTCTCTTCCGCACGTTCCCGAGCGGAGCAAAAAGGGCAACCGCATCACCTCGTGCGTGTTCCGTCTTCTGTTCGGAATGAAGATCACCGACACGCAGACGGGACTTCGCGCGATCCCGAGAAAATATCTCGCGCCGTTCATCCGCGTATCGGGCGACAGATACGAATACGAAACGAACATGCTTCTCTCGATGAAGCGCGATTCGATCCCCTTCTCCGAGGTGAAGATCGACACCGTATACATCGACGACAATCAGACGTCGCATTTCCGCCCCGTGCGCGATTCGATAAGGATCTACGGGCTTATCCTCTCCTTCGTTCTCTCGTCCGTCATCTCGTTCCTCATTGACACCGGACTGTTTACGCTGTTTAATATTTTCCTGTTTTCGTGGAATGAATATTCATACGCGATCTCTCTCGTCTGCGCGAGAGTCATCTCGTCATCCGCAAATTATCTGATAAACAGACGTGGGGTATTTCAAAACGGAGAAAAAAGCTCCGTCGTGCGGTATTATATTCTTGCTGCCGTGCTGCTTACGGTGTCCGCCTCAGTCGGACAGTTATTCTCACAGTTTCTCTCTCTCCCGAAGCCGGTCGAAACCGTCATCAAGATCGCAGTCGATCTTGTGATGTTCATCGTAAGCTTCCGCATGCAGCACACATGGGTTTTCAAAAACAAAAGTGAGGTCTCCGAAAAATGATCGATAACGAAAAAAATAAAGATTCCTTTGAATACGGTTCTCTTTCCTTCAAAGGAGATGTGCCGCATTTTGACGGCGACGATGATGACGCGATTGACATCGTGAAAAAGAAGCGCCGCGCTCCGTCGGCGGTCTCGAAAAAAACGGGACGTACCGCGTCGGGGGACAGACGCACACCGACCGCTTCTCACTCCTCCTCCTCCGGCGGACGTGAAAGGGTCGAGCCTACCGCGGAATTCAATCTTGAAGATATAACGGCAATGTACGCGCGCCGCTCGGCAGATCGCGCGGACGAACGGGAATTCTACACCGAAGCCGGACGGATGCAGGAGGAAAAGAATCGCAGCGGCAGACAGCGTCCGGTCGGAAGTTCCGCTTCGCGAGGCGCCTCCTCCGCACAGAGCCGCACCGCACACTCCGATGCTTCACGCTCATCCTCCGCTCAGAATGCCGCACGGCGGCGCGGCGTATCAGATGTTGACTCCGCAGGCGATTCAGGCTCGGGCGGCGCAGGACGGGCGGCGGGCAGTTCTTCCGTGTCGGGAAGCGCAGGACGACCGTCTTCGCGT
>URSW01000209.1 GCA_900550625.1 uncultured Eubacteriales bacterium | reverse complement strand
CGGGAAAGAGTTTCCGGTACATCGATACCATTTCCGAACGGCTGATGACATACGGGGAATTCGCGTAGTTCGCCGCGTTCTCCGTGCGCGAAACAAAATCGGCGATCTCGTCATCGGTGAGCTCAAAATGCACCTCTGCCATCTCGGGGATTCTCTTTATCATCTCCTCCGCGGATGCGCCGGCCGCGCAGAAAAGTCGTTCAAGCTTTTTTGCCCCCTCCGGAATGCTCATGTTAAGGCGGATATACTCCCCCTCAAAGGCACCGCAGGCGCGTCCGTGCGGCACGCCCTTCTCCATTGTAAGGTTGTACCCGAGCGGATGCGGGAATCCCGTTCCCGTCACTGCGATCGCGCATCCTGCAAGATTCGACGCTCTCATGAGGCGTTCCCGCTGAATTTCCGTAAAACCGCCGACATCGGTTTCTCCTTCGCCGTCCTCGCCGCAAAACAGCACCTTCCATATCTCCGATGCGGCTTCGAGCGCTGCATCCTCGCTGAACGGCGTGGATTTCGGACTGAGAAACGACTCGATCCCGTGAGCAAGCGCGTCAAGCGCACAGCTCACCGAATAATCTCTGCCGAGCGATCGGGTATAGCGATAATCGACAAGTGCCGAAATCGGATAGCTGTATGGTGATTTGAAGGTACGCTTCTTCCTTGCGGAATCCACGCTGAGTATCGAATACGGATTCGCTTCACTGCCCGTTCCGGCGGTCGTGGGTACTGCAATCACGGGCAGAGGCAGATTCACGCATAGCGCAGGATCGAATATATCCTCGGGGAATGCAAGTTCATTTTCTGCAAACGCCGCGATCGCCTTTGCAGCATCGATCGCGCTGCCCCCGCCGATGCCGATCACGGTATCCGCGCCGAAGGCGCGGGCTTCGTTTCCGGCGCGGTATGCGCTCCCGACCGAAGGATTTTCCGTAACTCCGTCGAACACCGAATACGGAATCCCGGCACCGTCAAGCACCGCCGTCACATCCGAAAGCGCACCTGATGCCTTCGCTCCGTGCTTTCCCGTCACGATAAACGCGCGCTTTGCCGCGGTCAGGTGCTCGGGATTTTCGGCAATTGCATTTTTTGAGATATACATCTCGGTAGGAATATTTTTCGGCATATCGCACCCTCCGAATCCATATATGTATTTTAAATTACAAAAACCGCCCGTATGAAACGGGCGGTTTTTTCAGCCTCAGATAAGCTCTTTGACTTTGGAGCTCTTGCCGACTCTGTCACGCAGATAGTAAAGCTTCGCACGTCTTACCTTACCGTGACGGACTACTTCAACACTGTCCACGCGGGGAGAGTGTATCGGGAAAGTCTTTTCAACTCCGCAGCCGTAAGCTACATGACGAACGGTAAAGGATTCCGAGATCCCGCCGCCGTGCTTTGAAATAACCGTACCCTCGAAAATCTGAATTCTCTCTCTCGTTCCCTCGATAATCTTGTTGTACACCTTAACGGTATCACCGATCTCGAAAGCCGGAACGGTCTCTTTGAGCTGTTCGCTTGTAAAAGCAGTAAGCTTGTCCATTACACAAAACTCCTTTCTTTTAGTCATAGAGCATTCATGCACAGCTGCAGCGGACTGCTCCGTTCCCGCGCTTTATACGCAAGCCTAAAGATTATACCATATTCAAGCGGAAAATGCAAGTGCTTTCCCGAAATTTCCCGGAGGAATTTTGCGCGTCACAAACGGTGCGGCAAAAAAAGGTTCAAAAACATCGAAATCTCCCCAAATGAAAGGCAAAACTGCCAAAAGCCGTGGCGCTTAGGCAGACGGCATTTCGTGATCTGCCCGCGCAGTCGCAGCAGAAACGGCGCCGGGAGAATCTCCCGACGCCGCGTTTCTTTTGATTTTTACTTCATTCTCTCTTCGAGAGCTTTTCTGCCTTCCTCATATCCGGGCTTTCCGAGAAGCGCAAACATATTCTTCTTGTACGCCTCGACTCCAGGCTGATCGAACGGATTTACACCGAGCATATATCCGGAAACCGCACATGCGAACTCAAAAAAGAACACAAGATTTCCGAAGGTCTTTTCACTGCGATCCGGGATCTCGATAACGGTGTTCGGCACTCCGCCGTCGTTGTGGGCAAAGAGAGTTCCGAGCATTGCGGTACGGTTGATATCGTGGATCTGCGTACCCGAAAGAAAGTTGAGTCCGTCAACGTTTGCCTCGTCGTTCGGAACCTCAACGTTATCCACCGCATTCTGAACATCGATAACTGTCTCAAAGAGATTTCTCACGCCGTCCTGTATGTACTGACCGAGAGAATGAAGGTCGGTCGAGAAGATAACGGACGCCGGGAAGATTCCCTTGTTGTCCTTGCCCTCGCTCTCGCCGTAGAGCTGCTTCCACCACTCGCAGAACATCTGCGCTGCAGGCTCGTAAGCCGCAAGGATCTCGGTAGTTTTGCCCTTTCTGTAAAGGATGTTGCGGATCGCCGCATAACGGAGCGAAGTGTTGTCTGCAAGAGGTGCGCTGAGGTACTTCCCGCGTGCCTCGGCAGCGCCCGCCATCATAGCGTCGATGTCGCATCCGGCAACTGCGATCGGGAGAAGTCCGACAGCGGTAAGAACGGAATAACGTCCGCCGATATCGTCCGGAACAACGAAGGTCTCATATCCCATCTCGTCGGAGAAAGCCTTGAGCGTTCCGCGTGCACGGTCGGTCGTCACGAAAATGCGCTCGCGTGCGCCGTCCTTGCCGTACTTCTTCTCGAGAAGCTCACGGAAGATGCGGAAGGTGATCGCAGGCTCGGTGGTCGTGCCGGATTTCGAGATGACGTTGATGCACACGTCGCGTCCCTCGCAGATGCGGAGAAGGTCTGCAAGTGCGGATGCGCTTATGGAGTTTCCGGAGAAGTAAACGTCGGGGGTGTCCTTCTTTAAGTTATTGTACACCGGAGACTTTACGAATTCGATTGCGGCGCGCGCACCGAGATAAGA
>URSW01000208.1 GCA_900550625.1 uncultured Eubacteriales bacterium | reverse complement strand
TATCCGTGGGATACCCGCTACGACGGCAACTACTACGACGATCATTTTGAGACGATGGTCTCACTCCTTGAGGATGCCGTAACTCGCGCCGACAGCAAAGAGCAGCAGATCCGCGCGGAGAACTTCACCTGCCATATGTATTACGAAGGATGTTATTCGCTTTACTTCAAAGCGGAGGCTGCGGGCGACACCGCGCTCATGAAAACGCTCTCCGACAGGTACGACCTCATGATAGAGCGCCTTTACAAGAACGGCTTCGATCCTTGCGGCATCGGAATCGCAACGGTTGACGGCCACCGTCAGATATATAAGAGAACAATACAGGAAGAGGCTGAGGTAAACTGGATCGCAAATAAGGAAAATGTCCTCAAGGGCATAACCGGACAGGCGTTTTCGGGATACGCAAACGAAGACTGACAATACTGAAAAAAGGGCACATCCTCGGGTGCGTCCCTTTTTTTCGTCGTGATTGTCCGGCTGAGGCATTGAAGCAACGCGCGATTTTTGTTTAAGTCGGCACAATAATTGCGCGATTCTCCTTGACTGTTTACAAAAATTATGGTAAAATCATCGTGTTATATACGATATTAACGGGGGAGCCTTAAATGAAAAAATTCCTATCTCTTGTTCTCGCCGCCGCGTGTATGCCGATGATGCTTCTTGCATCGTGCGCAAAGGGCGAGATAAAAGCATATTCGCCGAAGATCACCGTTGCCTCCTCGGATGCCGAGGACAGCGCGGAGTTTCTCACCAATCGCCTCGGGGATAAGCTGACCGATAACGTATATCTCGCGGTCGGAAACGATACCGCGAACGGGATCGACATGACCGACTTCGAGAACGACGGATATGTACTCCGCACGGTCGGAGACAAAAGCGTCGTTATCGTCGGAAAGAGCGCCGACGGACTTGACCTCGGCGTCCGCCGCTACGCAAATTCCGTAGACGACGGCAAGGACGAATACTTCGACGTCGCGTATCACGAAGGATACCGCATCGAAAACTTCACTCTCGCCGGAACGGATATCGCCGAATATTCGATCGAATACCCCACCGAGCATAACGAAAATATGCTGTTCGCAGTGTCCGAGCTTCAGAGACTCGTGAAAAAGGCGTGCGGAGCGGAGCTTTCCGCCTCCGAGGGGATCACAAAGAAAGCCCGTGCGATAGAATTTCGCCACTCGACCGATGCCGAGCTCAAATTCGACGGATATCGCTACTTCTTCGAGGGTGAACGCCTTGTGATTGAAGGTGCGGTCAAGCGCGGCTGCATGTACGGCGTGTGGCGCTTCCTCCAGAAGGAATGCGGATGGACGAGCCTCATCTACGGTGACAGCGATCTTTTGGAGGCGGAGCATCTCGACGTTCCCGCGACCGCATCGCGTCAGGAGACTCCCGTATTTTCGTATCTCAATATGTACTGTCACTCATGGGGCTCTTATAAAAACGAAAAGGGCAATCCCACGGCGGCGCAGAATTCCTACGGCACTATGGTTAACTGCTGCCACGGACTTTACCGATTCTCGGAAGTCAATGTTATGGGTAAGCAGATTTGCTATACCGATGAGGATATGTATGAGTTGTGCCGCGACAATATCCGTAACTATATCGAGGCTCAGCTTGCCTCCGGACTTGTTATCGGAAAAGATTTCTTTGCTGTAGATATTGCGCAGAACGACAACTCTGATTACTGCACATGTCGGGAATGCATGAAGGTGTTCAGCGTCGAAGGCTCGAATTCGGGCGCAGTCGTCCGTTTTGCAAACCGCCTCTCCGAGGAGCTGAACGAGGACTATCCAGGGCTTTACTATCAGATCTTCGCATATGCCGGGTCGAATGTTGCGCCGCTCAAAACCAAGCCGAACGAGTTTGTTCACATAACCTTCTGCTCCGACATGAACTGCTCGAACCACGTTTTCGACGGCTCGGAGTGCAACGGTAAATCCACCTTCAACCAGCTTACCAATAAAAACTATGCGACATGGCTTGAGAGCTGGTGCCGTGTCTCCGAGAATGTGTATGTGTGGTTCTACGCTCTCGACGGTGCACTTCAGCAGTATACAACGATCGACAATATGTACCGCGATTTCCGCTACTTCCGCGATATCGGCATCAACGGAATGTTCTGGCAGTGCCAGTTTGACGGTCTCGGAATACAGAGGGTGCAGCATCAGCTTCTCGCTGAATTCCAGTGGAATATGGACATAAGCGAGGCGGATTTCGAGTATCTGCTCTGCGATATTCTTAAGAAGGAATTCGGCAGCGGCTGGTCAAGCGTGCGCGAGTACATCAGAATGTGGGATGAATCTCAGAAGAGGATCAAGTGCTGGCACTGCTGGGGCGGATGGGCTTATCCGTGGGATACCCGCTACGACGGCAACTACTACGACGATCACTTTGAAACGATGATCTCCCTCCTTGAGGATGCGGTGACGCGCGCCGACAGCAAAGAGCAGCAGGGACGCGCGGAGACCTTTACCTGCCATATGTATTACGAAGGATGCTATTCGCTTTACTTCAAAGCCGAGGAAGCGGGCAATACCGCGCTCATGAAAACGCTCTCCGACAGGTACGATCTTATGATGGAGCGCCTTTACAAGAACGGCTTCGATCCCTGCGGCATCGGAATCATGACGGTTGACGGTGCACGGCATGTTTATAACCGCACGATACAGGAGGAAGCCGAAAAAGAGTGGCTCGCAAATAAAGAAAATGTCCTCAAGGGTATAACCGGAAAAGAATTCTCCGGATACGCAAACGAGGATTGACGGTAATTAAGACGGTAATTAAAAAGGGACGCACCCATCGGGTGCGTCCCTTTTTGCTGTGATCGGACACCTGCTCAGATTTATTAAAACAATATGCAATTTTCGTTTAAGTCGGCACAACAATTGCGCGATTCTCCTTGACTGTGTACAAAAATTATGGTAAAATCATCGTGTTATATACGATATTAACGGGGGAGCCTT
>URSW01000207.1 GCA_900550625.1 uncultured Eubacteriales bacterium | reverse complement strand
GTGCTGCATTCGCTACGAGAACACCAATTGCTCCAAGACCGATAACACCAATCTTTTTATTCTGAATTTCTCTTCCGGCAAATGCTTTTTTTGCTTTTTCCATTGCCTTTGTGATATTTGGGTCTTCTTTATTCTCTTCCACCCATTTGTTACCACCGATCAAATCACGTGATGCCAATAACATTCCTGCGATAACCATTTCTTTTACTCCGTTTGCATTCGCTCCGGGGGTATTGAAAACGACGATTCCCTTCTTCGCGCATTCCTCGACCGGAATATTATTAACTCCGGCTCCCGCGCGTGCGATCGCCTTAAGCTCCGGTTCGAATTCCGTATCGTGAAGAGATGCAGAACGCACCATTATCGCGCAGGGATCGGAAACATCCTCGCCGACATTATATTTCGCGGCATCAAATTCATCAATGCCGACCGCGGCAATTTTATTCATAAGCTTTATATTGTTCATTTTATAAACTCCGTTCTCCGCATAACTGCGGCACAAATACATAAGTCTCGGAAAAGCTGTCTGAGCTTCTGATTTTATTTGGGATTGCGCTGTGCGAAATCCTTCATGAATTCGACAAGCTTTTCGACTCCCTCGGCAGGCATTGCGTTGTAAATGGAAGCACGCATACCTCCGACAGAACGGTGTCCCTTGAGGTTCACGAGACCCTCGGCGGAAGCCTCGGCGGCAAACTTCTTATCGAGATCGGCATCTCCGGTGACGAAAGTGACATTCATCATTGAACGGCTCGATTTCTCGACGGGGGCAATGTAGTAGTCCTGAGAATCAAGATATCCGTAAAGAACGTTTGCCTTTGCAAGATTTCTTCTCTTCATCTCCTCGAGCCCGCCGATTGAGAGTATCCACTCGTAAACAAGCATTGCGATATATATGCACCAGCACGGAGGAGTATTATACATTGAGCCGTTTTCAGCCATGAGCTTATAATCAAGCATCGCGGGAGTAGTCTCGCGTGCGTTTCCTATAAGATCCTCGCGTACTATAACGAGGGTAAGTCCGGCGGGAGCCATATTCTTCTGAGCTCCGGCATAAATAAGTCCGAAGCGGCTGACATCGACCGGCTCAGATATTATGCAGGAGGACATATCGGCGACAAGCGGAATATCTCCGGTATCGGGAATATAATTATACTTGGTTCCGTATATCGTATTGTTATAGCAGATATGTACATAATCCGCATCGGGACGGAAGCTCTCGCGGGTAGTCTCGGGAATACGCGAGAAATTATCGTCCTTGGAAGAAGCTGCCGCAACGACATCGCCGTACTTCTGCGCTTCCTTGAAAGCCTTGGTTGAGAACTGACCGGAAAGAATATAATCCGCTTTCTTATTTTTATTCATAAGATTGAGCGGGACCGCAGCGAACTGAGTCGAAGCTCCTCCCTGAAGAAAAAGCACCTTATAATAATCCGGGATGTTCATGAGCTCACGAAGCTTTGCCTCTGCGTTTTTGATGATCTCGTCGTAAACGGGAGAGCGGTGACTCATCTCCATAACCGACATTCCGGACGAATTGTAATCAAGCATATCTGCCTGAGCCTTTTCAAGTACCGGCATGGGAAGCATTGACGGACCTGCGGAAAAATTGAAAACACGTTTCATTTCGAGTAACCTTCCGATCTGATAAATTAATTATTTTTATTATACATTGATTTACCTTTCGTGTCAATATTTTTTCCCCGAAAAGCAGAGCAAATTCTGCCCAAGGGCAGAATTTGCCATGTATTTTTATTCAGTTTTTATTATCCGTCACAACCGCACCTGCGACTGCCTCTTTCATCATCCGAAAAAACGGATATCGGAGGCGTGCAGAATTCGGATGTGGGGAAACTCATGGAACGGAAAATGCTGCACGGATCCTCGGTTTCGTCGCCGGGGCACTCCTTGTTCGGAACGCAGTATTCCGCTGCGCTGACAAGATACTGAGCCGGGCGCTCGATCCTAACGACGGTGAAGAAGCCGAGCGAAACGAGGAGCTTTGTGCCGTTCTGTGAGTCGCAAAGTCTGCCTTCGAAATAGTCGGCAACTCCGTCGGGAAGATCATCAACGCAGGAGCAGCAGTAGCACTTGCACACAGGCTCGACGACCTTGGATGAAAGAACTATCGGATCGACCGTTTCAAGGACCGCGACCGGAAGATTGGTCGTTCCGGAGCAGCGGCATCTCTTGGGAGTCGGGCAAAAAGCCGAGCATCCTTTTTCACTTCTGTAAATATTCACATTACCTTCGCTTCCGAAGAGGATAAGTCTCTTTTCCACCACTCCGAGACCGTCAAATGTCTGAATGTTTCCGGGACCGACGCACGCCTCGCATGTTACTTTGACGTATATCTTTATCGAAAGCTGATAAAATCCGCGGTTAAACGGAACGGGATCGATATCGATATACGCCCAAAGAATAGACGCCGACTTTGCCCGTACCGCGCATGTTTTTTCGATTATTTCCTGACCGTAATCGGTAAGAAATACTCTCACGTCTTCAAAACAATCCTTATCTCTGCATGAGTCAAGGATTCTGTAGGTATCTATGCAGATCATTTCCTTCGCATTGCGATCTCCGAAGGAAGAAGACTGTCTGTTTTCTGCCATCTTTTAAATTACCTTGCCTAATAAAAGGCTTCCTTTCTTTCGGGATCTGATGCGCCGTGCCTACGATCGGGCAAGGCGCACCCGTTTTCTACGGTGAGGACTCACCTTTCAGAGCAATCATTGATCCTCAACATTATAATATGCACTGTGTGTTGAAATGACATTGCGTCGGTGAGATGCTCTTTCCCGAAGGGACGGCACAGATTCCTTTTGATTATCCGCGCGGTTAAGATACAGCGTAAAATTTTCATGACAGATTCGGCGTGAATCAGGCATTCTGTGCTTTCACGAAAAGAGGCAGCCGCAAAAGTGGCTGCCCGTTCGGTTACGGTATTCGGTTATACTTTGAAGCTTGTTTATC
>URSW01000206.1 GCA_900550625.1 uncultured Eubacteriales bacterium | reverse complement strand
TTTTTTCTTCCTCTCATCTGTTTCCGCCTCCCCTGCAGCATTTTTCTCCGTAGAAGCGCAGATCGAGCTGACGGAATATCGTTCCCGCGTCAAGTGCCTCCGAAACCTCATAGAGATCGGTAAATTCCTGATAGGGCGAATATACCATCGCCAGCGACGGCATATTGCACCCTCCGTTATCCCTTGCGTTCTGTGTACGCCTTACCGTATTTCCCGACATACCGTCCGAACGTCCGCCTGCCGTGCACCCGCACGTCATACGGCGGCGCATATCGCCGTCTATCCGGTCGCGCGGAGTTCTGCAATCGTTTCTGTAATCCATTTAAGATCAAACCTTTCTTTATCTTTCCGGCGGCTCCCAAAGGCTTGCGCAGTCTTTCGCGCCGCCTCGCCGAACCGCGTCCGAAACGCCCGAGCGCGTTCCGGATTTTCTTTTCAAAGCCCGTCGGCTTCAATAAAGTATATGCCGCAAATCAAAATGACGTGAGCCCTTGAAAACGCTCCGACAATGTGATAGAATAAAACGGCGGTTCGGAAAGCACGGATTTTTATCATTTTAGTCGTATGTCTTTTATCATTCGGCACTTGCAAAATATAGCTTTTCCTCTGCCGAAAGGCAAAAAACGCTGCTTTACGCTCGGAATCGCCGGAAAATCGGAGATGCTGCCGCCTGACGTGCGGCGGAACGGAGAACTTTATGAAACAGGTTGAAATATATACTGACGGCTCATGCCGACGGAATCCCGGACCCGGCGGATGGGGTGCGGTACTCGTCTACGGCGGGCGCGAGATGGAGATATGCGGCGGTGAAGCCGCGACTACAAACAACAGAATGGAGCTGACCGCAGCGATAGAGGCGCTTTCCGCGCTTAAGGAGCCGTGCCGCGTGACGCTGACATCGGATTCGAAATACCTTACCGATGCGATCACGAAGGGCTGGGTTTATTCGTGGAAAAAGAAGGGATGGAAGAAATCGGACGGCAAAGCCGTTTTGAATCCCGATCTTTGGGAAAAGCTCATGAGCCTCCTCGCCCTTCACGATGTCACGTTCGTGTGGGTGAAGGGTCACGCCGGTCATCCGTACAACGAGCGGTGCGACGCAATGGCGCAGAGCGAATCCGGAAAGTACGGCGAATGACATGAACGAGACCCTGCGTTATATTCTGATATCGTACATTGCGGTGATCTCGCTTATATCCGCCGTCGTGTGCATTGCCGACAAGCACAATTCCAAAATAAAGGGACGGCGGCGTGTGCCCGAAAAGACGCTTCTCCTTCTTTCCGCGCTCGGCGGAAGCGCCGCAATGCTCACCGTGATGCTGCTTATCAGGCACAAAACGAAAAAACCGAAATTCATGATCGGAATTCCGGTAATAATAATCCTGCAATATGCGGTGCTCATGCTTGTTTTACGCGTATTCGGGTAAATATATAAAGCGCGCCGAATATACTATATGTAGAAAATCGCCCGGATTTTCTATTTGTTATTGCATTTTTGTGCAAACTGTGCTAAACTGTGAACGTGATTGTATTTAATAAACATTGCCGCACGACGGAAACGGACAAAATCCCGGAATGCGGTACGGATATTGCATGAAAGGTTGTTCGTTATGAAAAAGTATAAGAATTACGAAGTGCGCCCCATAGAGAATCTGAAGGAGATGCTCTACACAAGCGCCGCAACGTGGCCCGAGAAGAACGCATTTCTCGAAAAGCGGGACGGAGTTTACGAAGGGATCACCTTCAATCAGTATCTCCTCGATGTTGAAGGACTCGGCACCGAGCTTTGCGCGAGAGGACTTCTCGGCAAGCGTGTTATCGTCACGGGCGAAAACTGCTACGCATGGGCACTCGCCTACATGACCGTTATCTGCGGTCTCGGCGTTGTTATCCCGGTAGACAAGGAAATCCCGCCGGAGGAGATCGCAAACATTGCGAACGTCTCCGAAGCGGATGCGGTTATATACTCCGCCAAATATGAGGACAAGATAAAGAAGATCGAGAAGCCCCTCGATTTCATATGCTTTGACGAGCTTTCCGGACTTTGCGCCGCAGGACGTGAAAAGATAAACGCGGGAGACCGCACATATCTCGACCTTGAGATAGACAAGAACGAAATGGCATCGCTCATATTCACATCGGGTACGACGGGCGTGTCGAAGGGCGTTATGCTTTCGCATCACAACATATCCTTCAACCTCACCGAAATGTGCCAGATGATCTATATCGGACCCGAAGACACCTTCCTTTCGGTTCTTCCGCTCCACCACGCATATGAGTGCACCTGCGGCTTCCTCTGCCAGATCTACCGCGGCTCGACGATCGCTTACTGCGAAGGACTGCGCTACATCATGAAGAACATGAAAGAGGTTCACCCGACAATGATCCTCTGTGTGCCGCTTCTCATTGAGACCATGTATCACAAGATATGGGCAAACATCCGCAAGAACGGCATGGAAAAGATGGTCAAGAAGGCTCTCGCTGCCTCCAATGCATCCCGCAAGATCGGTATCGACCTCAGAAAGAAGCTTTTCTCCGAGATTCACGAGACCTTCGGCGGCAAACTCAGAATGATGATCGCCGGCGGTGCCGCGGTCGATCCCGACATACTGAAGGGACTGCGCGATTTCGGTATTCTTGCGGTTCAGGGATACGGTCTTACCGAGTGCGCGCCGCTCGCAGCCGTCAACCGCGACAAGTTCTACTGCGACAGCTCCGCCGGACTTGCCACACCGAACGCAACTCTTGAAATCGTCGATGCCGCCGAGGACGGCACCGGGGACATCCGCTTCAAGGGTGAAAATATCATGCTCGGATACTACAAAGCGCCCGAACTTACCGCCGAGGTCATCGTAGACGGATGGCTCTACACCGGCGATCTCGGATTCATCGACAAGGACGGCTTCCTCCACATCACGGGACGCAGAAAGAACGTCATCGTCACCGCCAACGGAAAGAACATCTTCCCCGAGGAGCTTGAAACGTATCTTTCGCGCAATCCGTATGTGCTCGA
>URSW01000205.1 GCA_900550625.1 uncultured Eubacteriales bacterium | reverse complement strand
CGTTCACGCACATTTCGCAGCGATCCTTGAAATAGCAGTAGTTCGGCATGTTGATCGGATTCGGGACCTTGCCGGGGATGGAGTAAAGCTTATCCACCTGCTTGCCGACGACGGGCTTTGAAGCCATAAGTCCGATCGTATAGGGGTGTGCCGGATGAACGAATATCTCCTCCGCCGTACCCTGCTCGACGATGCGTCCCGCGTACATGACAACAACGTAGTCCGCCATTTCGGCGATAACTCCGAGGTCATGCGTGATAAACATGATCGACGAGTCGATCTTGTCCTTGAAGCTGCGCAGAAGGTCGAGTATCTGAGCCTGTATCGTAACGTCGAGCGCCGTCGTGGGCTCATCCGCGATTATAACACGGGGCTCACATGCAAGCGCCATTGCGATCATGACTCTCTGACGCATACCGCCGGACAGCTCATGCGGGAACATCTTGTAAACGCCCTCGCTGTTTGCGATTCCGACCGTTTCAAGCAGCTTGATCGTGCGGGACTTTATTTCCTCGGGCTTCAGTCCTTCGCTGTCGTGGAGCTTGATAACCTCATCAACCTGCGCTCCGATACGGAACACGGGATTGAGCGCGGTCATAGGCTCCTGAAAGATCATGGATACAAAGTTTCCGCGGAGGTGCTGCATTACCTCATTCGGAGCCTTGGTTACATCATATGCCTTGTCGCCGAGGTTGAGGCGGATCTCGCCGTCAACGATCTGTCCCTGAGGACGCTTCAGAAGCTGCATGATCGACAGGCTCGTTACGGATTTTCCGCAGCCGGACTCTCCGACGATGCCGACCGTCTTTCCGATCGGCACTTCGAATGTGATTCCGTCTACCGAGCGGACAGTTCCGACGTCGGTAAAGAAGTAGGTATGAAGATTTTCTATCTCAAGCACGTTGTTCTTATCGTGCATCTCGGTGAGGTATTCGCTCTCCGGGACGTTGCGGCGCTTGTGCTTCTTTTCGAGCGCGTTTGTTATCTTTCGGTTTTCTCTTGATATGCGGCGCGATTCCTTGGCGGAAAGGTAGCCGTCATTTACTTTCTTTGCCATCTTTCTTTCCCCCTTATTATCGCTTCATGCGCGGGTCAAATGCATCGCGCAGACCGTCGCCCACGAGGTTGAACGCAAGCACCGTAAGAAGGAGCAGCATGCCTGCCGGGATCCATACGAACCAATAGGTCGTGAGGACGTGGGTGTTAAGACAGTCGTTGATTATGTTACCCCACGATGCAAACGGGAATTTAACGCCGAGTCCGAGAAAGCTCAGCGTCGCCTCAGTAATAATGATGGAGCCGAGACCCATCGTGCAGTTGACGATAAGCTGCGGAATTACGTTGGGGATAAGATGCTTGAAGATACGGTTCTTTACGCTGATGCCGCAGGCTTCGGTCGCAGTCATGAATTCCTGCTCGCGGAGCGAGAGTATCTGACCGCGCACAAGACGCGCGATACCCGCCCAGCCGAGGAAGCCGAGGATGAGCATCAGGTAAATTATACGGAGCGTCGGATCGACGCACTGCCTATCCATCGCGGCGCCTATGATGATTATGACAGGCATAGATGGGATGCAGTAGAAGATATCGACGATACGCATGATGAGGTTATCGACCCAGCCGCCGAAGTAGCCGGAGACGCCGCCGAGCACCACGCCGAGCGCCGCGGAGATGATGACGACGATGAAGCCGATCATCAGCGACACGCGGCCGCCGTACATCAGGCGGGTGAGCATATCCATACCGTTTTTATCCGTACCGAGCCAGTGCGCGGAGCTGGGGAAGGAATAGGCGTCGAACACGCGGGTGGACGTACCCTCCTTGATCGACCACTGGTACTTGGCGGGATTGTATTCAAGCTTGATCTCGCGCTCCTGACCGGCGTCGTTCACATAGGTGTACTTGGTCTCACCGTTTTCGACGGCCTGCTGCACGCGCTCTTTGAAATCCTTGGTGATGACCGTGCCGCTGACCTTGGACTGGATGACAAAGCGGCTGATGTAGGCGATCTCCTCGCCATTCAGCATGACGCTGTCTTCATCAAGCGTATAGGTTTTGCCGTTGGCCGTAAACTCCGCTTCGCCGTTGGCGTGCGCCTTGAGGGCGCTGAAGCTGAAGTTGAAGCCGAACTTCTGGCTGGGGTCGTTCGAGCTGATGATGTCCTTATAGGCGATGGCAAGGAGCCTGCCGCCGCTCGAGACGGAGTAGAGCGAGTCGCCCTCCTCGGTCACGTCGTAGGTGACGCCCTTGTAGGAGAAGCTGTCGTCCTTGCCCATGTGCAGCGTGAGCTGCGCCTGGAGGATCGTGCCGAACTCCTGACCGTCGGCCACGAGATAGCGGTACTCGGTGTTCTCACTCATGGCGGCGTATTCCTTGAGCTGGATATCGTCGCGGTAGAAGACCTCGTCCTGCCCGTAGGGGCTGATGAGGCCGCCGATGAAGGAGAAAATAAACATCACGGCGAGGATCGTCAGACCCACGACCGCGAGGCGGTTGCGGAAAAAGCGCTTGGCGACCAGCGTGCCCGGGGAAAGGACCTTGACGCGGCGGTCGTCGTTGAGGGAAAGCTGCTCGGGGGAGCCGCTCTCCTGCTGATCGTTGATCTTCTTTTCTTCAGACATGGATTAGCGCCTCCTTTCTTACGCGATGCGCACGCGGGGGTCGACCACCGCGTACAGGATGTCGGAGATCAGGTTGCCCAGCAGGGTCAGGATCGCCAGGAACGTCATGTAGAACATGGAGAAGGGGATATCGCCCGCGACCATCGCATTGTACGAGATGAAGCCGATGCCGGGGATGGCGAACAGCGTCTCTGTGATGAGCGCGCCGGCAAAAAGGCCGGGCAGCGAGCCGCCGATGAACGTCACGAGCGGGATGAGCGTGTTGCGGAAGGCATGGTGATAGATGACCTTGTGCTCGGAAAGACCCTTGGCGCGGGCGGTGCGGATGTAGTCGGCGTTGAGCACCTCGAGCATGTTCGTGCGCACATAGCGCATCCACGGGCCGATGGAAATGAACACCAGC
>URSW01000204.1 GCA_900550625.1 uncultured Eubacteriales bacterium | reverse complement strand
GGCTGATATACATATTTCTTACAGAACTCGTCTACTTCCTCTGTATAGAACGGGCTTGGGGAAAATGTTCCCATTCCACCTGTATTCAGACCGGTATCTCCATCTCCTGCGCGCTTGTGATCCTTTTCGGATATGCGGGAGGCAGCTTCGTCCCGGAGCTTGAGTTTTCGTACGAAGATGCGGTCGAGGCATACGACCGATACGGCTTTACATACTGCTTTACAAGATCTTTTTTCGATTTCGGTGTCGAGGAGCCCGACGAGTATTCCGAGGAGAGCGTGAAGGAGCTTCTCTCGAAGCTTTCCGATGAAAAAGACGACGCGACAGATTTTGCATCGTCGCCGAACGTCGTTTTTCTTCAGCTTGAATCCTTCTTTGATCCGTCATATATAAACGACCTTGAGATGACGGAAAATCCGCTTCCCAATTTCACCGCTATGAAAGAGAACTTCACCTCGGGAAAGCTCCATGTGAACACGATAGGCGGCGGGACCGCGAATACGGAGTTTCAGGTGCTCTGCGGAATGAATCTCTCGCATTTCGGAATATGCGAATACCCGTATTCAACGATCCTTGATAACAAGACAGCGCCGTCTCTTGCAACGGTATTTACATCGGTCGGATACACGGCGTGCGCGATGCACAACCACACAGCAACCTTCTACGGCAGAAACAGCGTCTACGCAAATCTCGGATTCGATACGTTCGTGCCCGTCGAGTACATGAACGGCGTCGAATACAATGCGATCGGGTGGGAGAAGGACTCCGTGCTGACATCGCAGATAACTGATGCGCTTGAATCGAGCGCAGGACGGGATTTTGTCTTTGCGGTGTCCGTCGAGGGACACGGCAACTATCCCGATTACGATACGGTCGGTGAAAACGGGATACACGTCTCCGGCGTGACGTACACCGAAAGCCGATACAGGATGGAGTACTATGTAAATACGCTGAAGAGCATGGACGATTTTCTCGGCTCGCTCACCGAAGCGCTTGAAAAGTATCCGGAGCCCGTTATGCTTGTCGTCTACGGCGATCACATGCCGTCGCTCGGGCTTACGGAAAACGATATCTCCTACGGCAGTCTTTATTATACGGAATACGTGATTTGGACGAATTACGAATCGGAGAGGGAAGTGCGCGATATCGAATCGTACAAGCTCGGAAGCCTTGCACTTTCGAAGCTCGGTATCCGCGGAAACGCGATAAACAGGCTTCACAATGAAATGTCCTTTTCTGACGGCGATTTTCAGGAGAAGCTGAAGCTTCTCGAATACGATATCCTTTACGGGGATAATTTCAGCACGGAAGCTTTCGTTCCCGACATGAAGTTCGGACTTCACGATATCCGCATCACGTCGTGCGTGAAGCGCGATTCCCTTGTGGTCTACGGCGAAAACTTTACTCCGTTTTCTGCGGTGTTCGTGAACGGTGTGAAGCGGACTACGGAATTCGTAAGTCCGAATATGCTCGTCTGCCCTTCGGTCAGACTGAGCATGGGGCAGGAGATCTCCGTTTCGCAGATAAGCGGATCGGTGACTAAATTGCCCGGAAGCAAAAGCATAAGGTACGGCAAATGAATCGGGGTACGGCACACTGTGCCGTACCTTATTTTGTTCGCCGCGCTTTCGCGCGTGCGCCGGAGCCTCCACCGCGCCGCCATGTGCGGCACTCTTCCTCTCGGAATCGTCGGAGAACGAGAATCTTTTGCGGGCGATATACGGATATTTTTCGTATTTCTCTTTATTTTGGGCGAATGATATGATATAATATCTTGAGTAACATCTGCCGGAGCGAAAATGCCTCGCGCGCTGCGTGCGTTCGCTGTCTTTTGCGGACATTCGCTCCGCTTTGCCGCAAGGCGTTATTCGGTGTCACGGCATAATCGGCGATACAACTTTCAACGAAAGGTTTTCTCATATATGTGCGGATTTGTAGGCTTTACCGGGAATATAGTAAACAGAGATAAAATACTGCGGAACATGGCGAACCGCATCATTCACCGCGGTCCCGATATGGAGGGCTTCCATATGAGCGGAAACGAGCCCTCCGATTCTGTGAACCTTGGATTTCGGCGTTTGTCTATAATAGACCTTTCCGACGGCGCGCAGCCTATGTACAACGAGGACGGCAGCGTTGTCGTGGTGTTCAACGGCGAAATATACAATTTCATGGATCTGCGCCGCGAGCTTGCCGAGCGGGGACACATTTTCAAGACCCGCTGCGATACCGAGGTCATCGTTCACGGCTGGGAGGAGTACGGCGAGAGCCTTGCCGCGCGCCTTCGCGGAATGTTCGCGTTTGTCGTATGGGATATGCGTACCCGTACGATGTACGGAGCGCGCGACTATTTCGGAATCAAGCCGTTCTATTATTCGCTTCTCCCCGACGGGAACATGCTTTTCGGCTCCGAAATAAAAAGCTTTCTCGAGCACCCGTCGTTCCGGCGCGAGGTCAACCCGGACGCACTCCGTCCGTATCTTACGCTTCAGTATTCCGCGACCGAGGAGACGTTTTTCAAGGGAACGTTCAAGCTTCCGCCGGCGCATTATTTCACCTTCCGCGACGGAGTGATGAAGAAAACGCGCTTCTGGGATGTGGATTTTTCAAATAAGTCCTCAGCTTCGTTTGACGAGCTCTGCGCACAGATCGACGCGGATGTTCACGAATCCGTCGTGGCTCACAGGATAAGCGATGTGCCCGTCGGTTCGTTCCTTTCGGGCGGCGTCGATTCGAGCTATATAACGGCATCTCTTATGCCGCGCGACACCTTCTCGGTCGGATTCAATTACGATAACTTCGACGAGAGCGGGGAGGCGCGAGAGCTTTCAAAGCTTCTCGGAGTGGAAAACTTCACCCGCATGCTCACCGCGGAGCAGTGCTTCGAGGCTTTCCCGAAAATACAGTATCACATGGACGAGCCACAGTCGAATCCCTCGTCGGTCCCGCTCTACTTCCTTGCACAGCTTGCGCATGAGCACGTTACCGTCGTGCTCTCCGGAGAGGGTGCCGACGAGATTTACGCGGGCTACGAG
>URSW01000203.1 GCA_900550625.1 uncultured Eubacteriales bacterium | reverse complement strand
TATCCGCATTTTCGTTTTCGTTCTTGCCCAAACCGTTATCGTTTTCATTCATATCGGGTATCACACCTTTCTTCGTTTTGCGCAGACGTTTCAAAAAACGTCGGCAAAACGGAGTTTTATTATCTGATATATTCTATATGAAGATATGTTTTTATTTTACCACAACACAAAGGCGATTTCAACCGAAAAATAAAAAATAAGCGAAAGCGGCGGACAGTGCACGTCAATATGTACTCAGATGCCGAAGAGGATCATCAGCTTATCAAGCGCGACGAGCAGAAGCCACAACACGCCGACCGCGCCGCCGACTGCGGCTGACGAAAGAAGAAACGAGAGAAATTTTACTTTGTTCATTATCAGTACTTCCTTTCATTTACCGTACAATTGCGAAAAGTTTTTCACGTTTTCCCTTTCCGCATATTCAGTATACATAATCGACTGTACGATAAACGGGACAGACGCGTCCGAATCCGCGATTTTTTCAAGCTGAGAGCAAGCGGCGGGCGCCGACTGCGGCGCTTCGTATGAAGTACCGATTTCGTCTGGTGCGGATTCGCACCTTATGTCCGGCAAAGCAGAAAAGAGCCTGCGGTCCGTACTGACCGCAGGCTCTTTTGCAATCGGGCTTTCGTCCGATAATTCTGCCGATATGAATTTATTTCGTGATCTCGACGGTGATCTCGTCCTTGGTGAGGCAGTCTCCGCCGACGAAAATCTTGAACTTGCCGGGCTCGACAACATACTTTTTCTCTGTATTCCAATAGCCGAGCTCCTTTTCGGAAAGCTCAAACGTAACGGTTTTCTCCTCGCCGGGCTTGTAATTCTCCTTTACAAAGCCCTTGAGCTCGCGTATGGGTCGGGTTATCTGAGCAACGCAGTCGTGGATATAGCACTGCGATGTCTCCTTACCCTCACGGTCTCCCGTGTTCTTTACGCGGACGCTGATCCGGAAGGACTTGCCCGAAAGAATATCGTCGATGGAGATCTTGTCCTCCTCGGCTTTGAGGTCGGAATACTCGAATGTCGTGTAGCTGAGACCGTAGCCGAACGGATACAGCGGAGAACCGAGCGTATCGCGGTAGTTTCTGATAGGCTCGTCGGAATAGTATCCCTCGTTCTGACGGCAGGAGGTCGTCTGGTTGTAGTAAAGCGGAATCTGACCGATAACGCGGGGAAGCGTCATGGAAAGCTTACCGGACGGGTTTACATCGCCGTAGAGAACTGCGGCGGCGGCAGCGGCGCCTTCGGTGCCGTTCTGCCAAGCCCAAACGATCGCGTCAAGGTAAGGCTCGACCGTCTCAAGTGCAAGCGGACGTCCCGACATAACGACGCCGACAAGCTTCTTTCCGGTGCGCTTTGCCTTCTCGATGAGCACCTTCTGCTCCTCGGGAAGCTCAATATTCGCCATATTTGCGCTTTCACCGGAAACGTACGGGCTTTCGCCGAGCGCAAGAACGATAACCTCGGGGTCGCGGAGGAAAGCAAGCATAACATCGATGTACGTTCCCTGGAATGACTGGATCGGTGCATCGGGAGCAATATAATGCATACCCTCTTCAAAGGTTTTGATCCTCTTCAGATCGTAGTCACTTGCCCAGCAGCCGAGGTTTATTCCGCGGTCGCTCTGAACCGATCCGAGGATACCTACGCAGGTCTTCTTGGAAAGCGGAAGCACGCCGTTGTTCTTGAGAAGGACGACCGTCTCGTCCGCGATCTCACGCGCAACCTTCTGATGTGCGTCGTAATCGACGGGAACGCATACGGTGTACGGATGATCGAACAGACCCGCTCTGAACTTGATGCGGAGCACGCGGCGCACGGATTCGTCGAGTGTCTCCATGCTGACTCTGCCGGAATCGATAAGCTCTTCGAGATGGTTTATGTAAAGACCGTCACGCATATCCATGTCAAGTCCCGCGTTAAGCGCCATTGCGGCGGCTTCCGCTTCGTCTTCGGCAACGCCGTGGCGGACAAGCTGAACGATAGCGTGGTCGTCGCTGATCACGAATCCGTCAAAGCCCATCTCTCCGCGGAGCACGTCCGTGAGAAGATAGCGGTTCGATGCGGCGGGAATTCCGGAAATATCGTTGAATGCATTCATGACGGTGGCGCAGCCTGCCTCGACGGCGGCGCGGAAATTGGGGAGGTAGTAGTTTCTGAGCGTCTGATCGGAAATCTCCGCCTTATGGTAATCGCGTCCGCCCTCTGCACCGCCGTATCCGACGTAATGCTTTGCACACGCAACAATGCTGTCACGCTTGGAAAGATCGTCACCCTGGAAGCCGCGCACTTCAGCCGCCGCCATCTTGCCGCCGAGGTAAGGATCCTCGCCGGGTCCCTCGACGCAGCGTCCCCATCTCGGGTCCTGAGCGCGGTCCACCATCGGAGCGAACGTCCAGTGAACGCCGCAGTTTGCAGCCTCTCTTGCGATGCATCTGTATGACTTTTCGACAAGCGCGGGATTGAACGACGCCGCAAGCGCGATGGGGTTCGGATACATCGTGTGGAAGCCGTGTATTACGTCGCGTCCGAAGATGATCGGAATACCCATACGGCTTCCCTCGACGGCACAGCGCTGAAATTCGTTTATAACGCCGCGGATCTCCTCGGCGCCCTCGCTTGTGTCGTAATATGTTCCTATAAGATTGAGAATAAACGAGCCGACGTCGCCGGACGCGCAGAGCTTCTCAAACTCCGCGTCCCTATGTCTCGGATTGCCGACCTGGTTAAGCTGTCCGATCTTCTCTCTGACGGTCATCTGAGAAATCAGCTCGGTTATTCTTCTTTCGATATTCTGATCCATTTATCAAATCCCTTTCACGGTACTTTACGCACGTTCGTCATTTCCGACGCGCAGTCAATTAAATTATATTTGTCCGCCGCGGCTTTGTCAATAACTTCTCGGAAATTGAAGGCAAAAATTTTACCGGGAAAGAGGCAGTGAAAGAGCCGCGCCGATTCCGCACAAAAATAAAGCGAAAAATGTCGGTTTGTCAATGATATGTTACACCGTGCTTCAAAAAATTATCGAGAGTAG
>URSW01000202.1 GCA_900550625.1 uncultured Eubacteriales bacterium | reverse complement strand
CCTCAAGCGATATTTCATCCGCGGCGGCGGGCTTTTCGCAGAGCACGTTTATCCCGTGACCGAGAAAATACTCCGACTGCGGAATGTGGAGCGCGTTCGGCGACGCAATATATACCGCATCGAACGCCCCTTCCTCATACGCCGCGCACGCCTCGTTCAACGAGGTGAATACGCGCTCCGCACCGGAGCGCGCAGCAAAGGCTTCGCCGGTCTCCTTTCTGCGCGAAAGCACCGCCGAGATGCCGACCCCGTCAAGCCGGCACACGGCATCGGTGAAATTGTCGGATATGAAATTCGTTCCGACTATGAGAAAATCAAAATTACTTCTTTTCATACATCGGTATACCGAGCGCGATCCCCGCATTGGTGAAGTCCGTGTTGTCCTCCCATGTGCTGTAGGGGAGAACCGTGCGGTCGAAAACGGTCATCGAAACGTGCACGCCCGACTGATTCGTGAATCCGGTGCTTCCCGCCGTTCCGATCTTGTCGCCGCGTTTCACCTCGTCGCCGACGTTCACCGTCGAGGACGACAGATGACAGTACCATGTCTTGAGTCCGTAGCCGTGATCGATCACGACGATTCGTCCCGTGTAGTCGAATTCGCCCGCGAATACGACCTTGCCCGCGTTGCACGCGGAGATCGCCGTGCCCTCGACACACTTGTAATCGACGCCCTCATGACGGAACGACACGGATTTGTTCGTGAGATTGAACATGTGACCGAAGCCCGCGGAGATCGGCGCGCCCGAGGCGGGATTTGCGAGGAAGTATCCGTCCCAGAGACGTGTGTCCGCAGTCTCGGAGACAAGCTTCGAAAGCTCGTCCCTGTACGTCTTCAGTGCCTCGTCGGAGTATGCCTTCTGCATTACCGCATCGTCAACGGTGTATTCTCTCGGACGGTATCCGCCGTCGGTAAGCTCGATCATTACCGTCTTTGACGCGCCCGCATATGTGAAGGTCAGCTCGTACTTTCCGACCGCAAGATCGGCGGAGAACGGAACGAGCGTGCGGACGTAATCGCCGTCTCTGAACCAGACGGGAGTGTAGCCGATGTCGGGATTTGACGAAAGTGAGATCTTGTCCGCGTTCTTCACGTTTATCGCCGTCACCGAGACGAACGAGCCCTGCGCGAGCGAGGTCACACCGGGATAGAATTCGGCGGGAGCGGAAACGACTGCGGAAAATTCGTAATTGAGCGTGCCGTAGTAATCGCGGCTTTCGTCCTCATACCATACGGCACTTGCGCTGACGGAGACGGACGCGCCCTCGGGGATGTTCGCCGACGCGATGTTCGTGTAGAGATCGCTGAAAAGCTCGGTGCCGTCCGCGCCGACCACGGTCACGGTGAACTTGTCCGGCTCACGGTCGAACGACATGGCAAGTCCGCCCTCGACATCGTAGGAGGACTGCTTTTCACCGTCCGACATTACGGCGGAGACGAAAAGCCCCGACTGATTCCTGTACATCCACGACGACGCTTCGCTTCCCGCGGATACGGGAGGAACGGAGTATTCGCCCGAGAGCGTCATGACGGGCACGACGGAGTTCACATAGAGGCTTTGCGCGATGTCGGTCGAGAGAAACGGCTCGACGAAGGATTTGTTCACTCGGTAGGTCGTTCCGTCCGACATGGTGTAGTATGTGTCGGTGTCGTCCTTCGAGAACCAGAACTGATACACGGTGTCGATCTTGTCCGCGGTGAACACGACCTTGTAGAAAGGCACGCCGGAAAGAGCATCCGGAAGAGCGGATACCTTTTCCGAGTTGTCGAGCATATCGCGGAAAATGGTTATGATCTTGTCCTTTTCCGCATCTCCTGTCTTTTCAAAGGAGAATTCCTTTCCGTTGATGTCGGACACGCGCAGCGTGCTTGCCGCCTTTGCGGAGATCTTTCGTCCGTCGCTTGTCGAATAGCTGACGACCGCGATCACCGAAGGTATGAGCATACACACGGCGAGAATAGTTATGAGAAGCTTATTCGTTTTCATTAAAAAATCACCTTTCCGCCGCGCGCGGCGGCCTGTCGGTCTGATATACTGCGGAGTGCGGGAAATATCGGCGGCGCACGCGGCGCTGCCGTGCCGAAAGTACCGTAAACGGAAACGGGAAAAGCGGACCGCCCCGGGGGAAGCGCACACGCGCACCGCCCGGATATGCATTTTCCGTGAAGTGCCCGAAGCCGTTTTCTGCAAATGTCACGTTCATTATAATATAAACTCCGGAAAAAATCAAGAGGGCGGCGCGCGATTTGAACGCCGCCGCCGTCTCCGCGTATCGCATTTTGCGAAAATTCCGCTGTTGACACGTCGGAGAAAGCATAGTATAATATGAGAGTAACTCTCAAATTCACCCCTGCACAAAGGAGAAAACGGAAGATGAAAACCTACGACACGGAGGCGCGCCGCGCGCTCTGTGAATTCATGAAGAATAACGCCGAACGGCAGTTTACGGCGGAGGAGCTTTGCGCCGCGGTTTCGCACAGCGCCGGGAAAAGCACGGTCTACCGCCTTATCGCGCGTCTTTGCGACGAGGGAGAGATCAGACGTATCCCGCGCGGCGGCGAGCGCGGTGCGTACTATCAGGCGATGACGGGCGAGCCGTGCCTCCGCCATCTTCATCTGAAATGCCTGTCGTGCGGACTTCTCATACATCTCGACGAGAACGAGAGCCGGAGGATCGCCTCCGTCGCGCTCGGCAGGAATTTCACCGTGGACGGAAAAAAGACGATGCTTTTCGGATACTGCGGATCGTGCGCGGACGGCGCGGGAAAGGAGTCGGTATGATGCGCGGTTTATCTTCCGCTTTGAAAAAGATCGTGCGCGGCGAACGAAAAGCCGGAGCGCACAGCCGTTTTTCCCCCGAATGCCGCCGCGAGGCGGAGCGCACCGCAGCCGCCGGGCTGCAAAGTTTTCATCGCACGTCCCCCGATGCACATTCCGCACACCGCCGCATCTCCCGTACCCCGGAGTACCGCTCCCCGGCGCGGCGGCTGATCTGTGCGATGTTCGGTGTCCTGCTCCTTCTTTCGCCCGCCGCGC
>URSW01000201.1 GCA_900550625.1 uncultured Eubacteriales bacterium | reverse complement strand
AAGGTGGCTGATCGGGGAAACGACCGCCGCAGTTCCGCAGCCCCACGCTTCAACGAGAGTGCCGTCCTTCGCAGCGCCGAGAAGCTCGTCAACGGAGAGAAGCCGCTCGGAAACCTTCATGCCCTTGCTCTTCAGTATCTCAACGCACGACTTGCGTGTGATTCCGGGGAGAACCGATCCGGTCAGGGCGGGAGTTACAACCTCGTCGCCGATCTTGAACATGACGTTCATCGCGCCGACCTCTTCGATATACTTGCGCTCAACGCCGTCGAGCCAGAGCACCTGAGAATATCCCTTCTCCTCCGCTTTCTCGCCCGCGCGGAGCGATGCCGCATAGTTGCCTCCGCACTTTGCGTATCCGGTACCGCCGCGGACGGCGCGGACATCCTGCGTCTCGATCATTATACGGACGGGGTTGATGCCCTCCTTGTAGTAGCTTCCGACAGGTCCTGTGATTATAACGAATTTCGCATGATCTACCGCATGAACGCCGAGGTGCGGATCGTTTCCGAACATGAACGGACGGATATAGAGCGACGTGCCCGGCTCGGAGGGTACCCAATCGCGGTCGAGGTTCACGAGGGTATTGAGCGCCTTAAGCGCAAACTCCTCGTCAAGCTGGGGCAGGCAGAGGCGCTCCGCCGAATTGTTCATTCTGCGTATGTTCTCGACGGGGCGGAACATTTGGATCTCCCCGTCGGGTCTGCGGTACGCCTTGAGCCCTTCGAATATCTCGGCTCCGTAGTGGAACACGGTGCTTGCGGGATCGAGGCTGAGATTTCCGTAGGGTACGATGCGCGCATCGTGCCAGCCGTTTTGCTTATCATAGTCCATGATAAACATATGATCGCTGAAAATATGTCCGAAGCCGAGATTCTTCTGATCCGGCTTTTCCTTCGGCGTTTGAGTTTTCGTGATAGCTATATCCATGACAAAATCCTTACCTTTCGTTGATTTCGTGCGTCCGTCGGTCGGGCGCATCTTCAAAAATTATACCCCATTTCGATCGCTTTCATGTTGGCATCGTAAAGGTCGGCGTGCTTTGCCGAAACAACCTTCTTCAGCGCGTCGCCGAGTCCCTCGTACGATATCGCGCCGCCTTCGCGGAGCACCTTGCCCATGATTATCATATTTGCAAGGGTCGTGAGCCCGGAATCGGACGCCATCTGCGTCGCGGGGATATAGAAAGCGCTCACATCGGTGCGGTTTACCTTTCTCTCGATGAGAGTCGAGTCGATATAGATCTGTCCGCCCGGCTTTACGCTGCCCTCATACTTATCGAGCGAAGGAAGGTTCATCGCAATGAGGATATCGGGATGGGAGATGATCGGCGAGCCGATCGGGGAATCGGAAACGGTGACGGAGCAGTTTGCCGTACCGCCGCGCATCTCGGGGCCGTAGGAGGGAAGCCAGCTGACCTGGCGATCCTCGCAAAGTCCCTTGTATGCAAGGAATTTACCCGCGAACAGGACGCCCTGTCCGCCGAATCCCGCGATGAGGATCTGTGAAGTTTTCATTTATTTTCCCTCCTTTGCGGCTGAGCGCTCCGCCGTGATGTCCTTGTACACGCCGAGCGGATAATACGGAATCATCTTTTCCTCTACCCATTCGAGCGCCGCTTCGGGAGTTTTGCCCCAGTTGGTCGGACAGGTCGAGATTACCTCGACAAGGGAGAAGCCGAGTCCGTTCACCTGATTTTCAAACGCCTTTTTGATCGCACGCTTTGCGTTCTTTACGTTCTTCACGTTGTTCACCGCAACTCTTTCGAGATACGTTGCGCCGTCAAGCTGAGAAAGCATCTCGCATACCTTGACCGGGTATCCCGCAACCTTTACGTCACGTCCGTAGGGGGAAGTCTGAGTGACCTGACCGGGGAGAGATGTCGGAGCCATCTGACCGCCGGTCATGCCGTAGATCGCGTTGTTCACGAATATTATGGTTATATTCTCACCGCGCGCCGCGGAGTGAACAGTCTCGGCGGTTCCGATAGCGGCAAGATCGCCGTCGCCCTGATAGGTAAACACTATATTGTCCGGATTTGCGCGCTTCGCTCCCGTTGCGACAGCCGGAGCGCGTCCGTGTGCCGCCTGAATCATGTCGCAGGCGAAATAGTTGTACGCCATTACGGAGCATCCGACGGAGGCTACTCCGACGGTGCGTCCCTCTATGCCGAGCTCGTCAATCGCTTCGGCGACGAGGCGGTGGATTATACCGTGAGTGCAGCCGGGGCAATAATGCAGCGGTGCATCGGTAAGTGCGTGAGGTTTATCGAATACTACCATCAGTTGAGTCCTCCGTTGATTTCCTTCAGTTTTGCCTCAACTTCTTCCGACGACGGGATCATACCGCCCGCGCGGTTGCAGAGGTATACCGGACGGCTGCACGCCGAGGCAAGGCGCACATCCTCGATCATCTGTCCCATGGAAAGCTCGACGGACAGGAAAGCTTTGACCTTCGACGCTGCCGCCGCGATAGGCGCGTTCGGGAACGGCCACAGCGTGATCGGACGGATCATGCCGACCTTGATTCCCTGCTCGCGTGCCGCGATAACCGCATTCTTCGAGACGCGGGCGGCAATTCCGAAGGCGACGACGCAGATGTCGGCATCCTCCATCATGAATTCCTCGTACATCGTCTCCTTTTCGGCGACCGTCTTGTACTTTTCGTATCTCTTGAAGTTGAGCGCTTCAAGCTCCTCGGCAACGAGGGAAAGCGAATTTATGATATTGTGCGGGCGCTTCATTCCGGTTCCGGTCGCCGCCCACGGCTTCTCATGCTTTGCGACCTCGCCGACATTGAGCTCGACAGGCTCCATCATCTGACCCATCGTACCGTCGGCAAGTATCATTGACGTCATGCGGTATGTATCCGCGAGATCAAACGCGCGAACGGTGAGCGACGCCATCTCCTGAACGGACGCGGGAGCAAGGACTATCATGCGGAAATCGCCGTGTCCGCTGCCGCGCGTAGCCTGGAAATAATCCGACTGCGAGGGCTGTATGCCGCCGAGCCCGGGGCCTCCGCGCTGTACGTTGACGACGAGCGCGGG
>URSW01000200.1 GCA_900550625.1 uncultured Eubacteriales bacterium | reverse complement strand
GCGCCGCATGACCGTCGGATGCGTAATACGGCGTATTCTGCTTGTACTTCTCACCGCGATACTGTTCACCGTCGGCTCGCTGCTCGCCGTCTGCAATACTCTTGCGAACGGACCAAGCAAAACCGCTCGTGACAAGGCGGTCATGTCCGCGCTTCAGGCGAGCGCGACCAAGTGGATGCCGGGGCTGTTTCTCTCATCCGATACCGTTGAGGAGATAAAGAAAAACAGTCAGGTCGTCGTTACCGACGTCAAGCCGATCACCGATATCCCGTCGGGCGACGGAGACGGCGACACCCCGACCGCCGATAAATGGGCAAACGCAATCGACGGCATGATCTACGAAAACGTGAACGGAACAACCTTCAAGGGATACGTTCTCCTCATAAAGGATCCGGCTCGCGTGACCGTCGGAGTATCAAGCAACGATTTCGCACACGCGACCGCGGGAATGCGCATTTTCGAGCTTGCCGACAAATACAATGCGGTCGCCGCAATCAATGCGGGAGAATTCCGCGACGACGGCGGCGTCGGGACAGGATACGCTCCGATGGGGCTTACCTATTCCGAAGGCAATTGCGTCTGGAACGACGGGCTTTCGCGCACGTTCATGGGATTCGACAAAAACAACCGGCTTTACGTTGCCGAGGGCACGACCTACGCGCAGGCGGAGGAGCTCGGTATGCGGGACGCGGTTTCCTTCCAGACCGGAAACGTCCTCATAACGAACGACGGCACGAACGTGACCTACTACTATGCCGATTCGAACACCGGCGTTGCGCAGCGCACGGCGATCGGTCAGTGTGCCGACGGCACGGTGATCTTCCTCGTGACGGACGGACGCACCGCAAGCTCGATGGGCGCGACGCGCAACGAGATCATCGACACGCTGATCAGCTACGGAGCGGTAACCGCGGGAATGCTCGACGGCGGATCGTCCTCGATGCTCTACTACCGCGACTACTTTACGAAATACAACATTGACCAGAGCCAGCTCGACGAATATCAGAAAATGGGACTTGTCAACAAGTACAAGGCGTTCACCAACCCGCGCCGCATCCCGACGTACTTCATAGTCAAGCCGTAAGGAAAGGATACAGATTCAAATGGCAAAGCGCACCCTTCCGTTATTCTACAAAATCTTTTTCTCCGTGCTCATGCTCGCAGTCTGTGCCGTCGGCGTGGGTCTGTGGATGCTCAACGGCGTGCTCGAGGAGTACGAAAGCGTACAGCCGAAGAACGTCGCCGACGAGATTTTCGCAAAGTATTACGCCTCGCACGACTTTGACACGCTTGCGGCGAAATGCGCGACAGAAAATCCGTTTGCAAGTGCGGCGGATGTCGCATCCTTCCTGCATGAGAAGTACGACGGCGCCGAGATGACCTGTACCTCCGGCGCCGCGCAGGGCGAGGCTCCGACCTACATCGTCAAGGTGAACGACTACAAGATATCCTCATTTACTCTCAAGGAAAGCGCCGAGAGATCGAAGCACGGCTGGGTCAAATATGAGGAGGGCGACTTTGTCCTTTATTATGACACCGCCGAGGTGACGGTCACGGCACCCGAGACGTACAAGGTGTTTGTGAATTCCGTTGAGCTGGGCGAAGCTCAGGTCACGCAGAAGGATATCCCCGGTGAGGGCGACGAGCTTCTGCCGCAGGGCGTCGAGGGAGTAAAATACACGAAATACACCGTAAAGGGACTGATAAAAACCCCGGAGATCACCTCCGAAAGTCCCGACGGGCTTGCGTCCGAAGTAAAATACGTCGAATCGGAGAAAATGTACAGGGTCTCTCCCCTCTTTGACGATGCTCTCATGGCGGAGCACAAGGACTACGTTCTCAAAGCCGCCGAGGAATACTCGAAGTACATGGAGAACGACTCATGGTGGGGCGGCATCTCGCAGTACTTCGATCCGTCGAGCGAAATCTACGAAAGCGCGCGCACCTCGCTCACGATGTTCGTTATCGACCACAACGGATACCGCTTCGACGATGTGTTCGTCGGCGAATTCTACGGCTACAGCGACGACGTATTCTCATGCCGCGTATCCTTCACCCATGTGCTCACCGCAGGCGCGCAGGAATACAAGGACTATTTCGATTCAACGATATTCTTCCGCCGCGTGGACGGCACGTTCAAGATCTGCGGAATGATAAACAACGCATAAAGGATAAGGAAATGCTTGCTGCAATAACCGGCGCCGATCTGGCGATACTCGATTTCATATATGACAATCTGCACTGTGCGTTCCTCGACGCGGTGATGCCGGTCATCACCGCGCTGGGCAACGGCGGAATTCTGTTCATTGCGATAGCCGTCGTGATGCTCTTCTTCAAGCGCACGCGCAAAACCGGACTCATGATCGGATGCGCGCTGATTCTCGGGCTGCTCGTCTGCAATCTGACGCTGAAGCCGCTCGTCGCGCGAGAAAGGCCGTTCACGCACCGTGCGGTGGAATTGCTCGTCTCCCGGCCGAAGGATTTCTCGTTCCCGTCCGGGCACACGATCGCTTCGTTTGAGTTTGCGACGGTTCTCTTCCTCCGTGAGCGCAAGGCGGGAATAATCGCGCTCGTCGCCGCGGTACTTATCTCATTCTCGCGCATGTACTTATACCTGCACTTCCCCTCCGATGTGTTCACGTCGGTCGTACTCGGAATCCTCTTCGGAATTCTCGGCGTCGTTATCGTAAACGCGCTGTGGAAGCGTTTTGCCGGAGACGAAAAGAAAGCCGAGCTGTAAACGGATATCGCCGCGCATAAGCTGCGCCTGTGCACCGTCGCGGATTGCTCGGGCGCACAAGCGTTTCCGTAAAAGAAGCGTGCGGCAAAGTGAGAAAAGCCGCGGAAATTCCCGAGGCTGCGCCGATGCGCGGTATTTTCCGATGCGGTAATTTCCGATATCGGGGAAAACATCCGGACGGTCGCGCCGTCCTCTTCATCTGAAAATCAGGCAGAGCGGCATTTGTCCGCACTGCCGAAGGCAGGCTTCAATTGAAAACAAAACTTCTCGTAATCGGCGGACCGACCGCGTCGGGCAAAAGCGCGGCGG
>URSW01000199.1 GCA_900550625.1 uncultured Eubacteriales bacterium | reverse complement strand
GGATTCGCCGCCGAGTGAAAGCCGCACCGTCCCGCCTGCGCCTCGCTTTCCTCGGACCGCTCTCCTTCGCGGAAAGCAAAGCCCCTGCACGTCATGTCCCCGTTGAACCCCTTGTACGTAATCATATGCCGCCTCCGATCAGATCGTCGAGCGACAGCGACGACACGTCCCGCCTCTCACCCGGCACGCTTATTTTGAACGATATGTTCTCCTCAACCTCCGCCGAGGGCAGATAGAACTTCGCCGCGCGGCGGTACGCTTCGCGCGCATCGAGGCAGCGCGCCCCCGAGGAGACGAGCGACGCCGTGCAGTCGGAGACTGTTTTCTCCGATTCCGCGACAGAGTGCGCAAAAGCTTCGCTCTGCCGGCAGAACTCCGTCAGCGCCGCACACACATGACTCTCGAGCAAGCGAAAGTCCTCGCGCGTCACCGTCGCTTTAAGCTCCGCCGCAAGCTTCTCCGCCGCTTTGGTGTACTTCTTTGCTTCACTCATTTTTCTTTGCAATCCCCTCTCAGTGATCTTTGATTTTCAAAGTTAAACCACACTTTTTCCACACGCGGAAGCCCCATTTGAGCTGTTGTCTTTTTTTCGTCTGTATTCCAACCGATAAGAGTCACGTTGTACAGAGGATTGTCGTAGCCGCTTAATATGATTTTCGATTTGCTCTCTTTGAGAGCTTCCAACAATTTTACGTGATAATCGTCCGGCGTTTCGTAGGCATACATACGTTTCTTTCGGAGACTCTGCAGATACGGGGGATCGCAGTAGATAAGAGTGTTTTCATCGTTGTAACGTCGTATTAACTGTATTGCATCAATGTTTTCGATTTGCGCGTCTTTGAGCCTTTCGCAAACCTCTGCTATTCTCCCAGGCAGATAGTTCCACATAGTCGCGGTTCTCGGTCCTCCGTATGTCTGTACGTTTCGCCAAGATTTTTTACTGCTGTTGGTAGTGCCGAATGATTGATGATATCGAACCAAGGTTCTTCTCGCTCGTTCAACGTCATTTGCTATGCTTAAATCGTAGCAATTTTCGAATTCTTCTCGGGAAAACGGTGTAAGCTCTATAAGCTGCGCAAGCTCTTCCGGACTTTCTCTGCACACCTTGAAAAGATTAACGATATTTCCGTCTATATCGTTAATTGTTTCTATGTAGGTCTGCGGCTTGTTAAAAAACACCGCTCCGCTTCCGAAAAACGGCTCACAGTATACTTTGTGCTCGGGAAAATGTGAAATAATCCATTCGGCTATTCGCCACTTTGCCCCGGGATATTTTAGTATTGCTTTCATGGTTCCTCCTTCATCACATTCTCCAACGGGAGCCAATCGGGATATCTTGTGCCGACCCAGCTTTCCTCGCTGAAAGAAACAAAATCCGAAAGCGGGCGCGCCTTCTCATACAGCCGCGGCTCCGTAAGGCGCCAAAGGTAATTTGAACGACGAAAAGTTTTTTTCACGCTGTTCTCAAACGTCCATCCGAAGCCTTTGGTGTTACTGAATTGCTTGATAACGTCATAGTCCCGTCGGTCAAACGTAGCCTCAAAAATGTCCGCACATGTGATCTCGCCGATAACTGCCCCCGGGGCTCTGTCACGGCAGGTCAGGCGCTTCCCCAGCTCGTATACGAATATTTTGAACGGGCACTCCCCGTACGGGCGCATAGTGTCCGGGTGAATTTTTTCACTGTCTTGGGCATCCCGGAAGAATTCTTCCGTATCTTCGGGCCATATGCTCATCAGTATCGGCGGCTGCGGCTCATGAATCATCGGCGCAGCTTCATTTATTTCCATACCCCACCTGATCATTTTTCCTCACCCCCCGCGGCCTGAGCTTCATCCACGACTGCGGCGCTCTCTTCAGATTGAACGCCGCAAGCGGCACCGGCTCCGTACCGCCGCGGAGAGACGATATCCCACGCCGCAAAGTCGCGCTCTCCGACATAGTCCTCAACCTCGCCCTCGCCCATGCCGCATTTCTCGCGGAATTGATCGTAGAGCAGAGGATCTCGGCGAAGTCTTTCGACATTCGTCCGATGGACCCTCGGACAGGTGAATTCCCCGATCACCGCCCCCGCGCCCGGCTTTGCCTTCGTGCCCTTCGTCTCGTAAACATACACCTTTATCGGAAACTGCCTTTCGCTTTCAATGTGCGGCGCCGTCCGGCGTACCTCGATCACCTTGCTCCCGGCGAATATCTTCTCCGTCCACTCCGGGCGGATGCTCATCATTACCCGGAGCCCCTCCGGACATCTCTCGCGTCTTTTCAGGTTCATTTTTTCTCATTCCTTTCTCACGCCAAAGCGTGCATTCGACTGCAAAATCAGCGTCCCGCCTGACGCCGACCGTCGCGGATCAGATCAAGCGAGATCACGGTCTTGCCGCACTTCTTCGCCGTCTCCGCATCCGCAGGGTAGAGCGCCATGCGGGAGCCGCCCAGGTAGAATCCGTAATAGTAGCGCCAATCGTATGCGCACGCGCGCGGATCGTCCGGCCTTATGTATGATACGATCTTCTTCGCCCCGCGCCTGCGCGGATGCGCACCGCAGTCCTCGTAGACCCTCTCCATGACCTCTCCTCCTTTTTCTAAGCTCTCTTGTTCCAAACAGCGGCACATTCTTTCTTGCTTCGGAGCAGGCGTGTGCCGACACACCTGTTCTCGCATACGACCGCAAAGCGCCCCGTCAGCATCTTCATTTTAGCCGGTCCTCCGCAGAACGGGCAGAGCTTCAGCGCAAAATTCTCTTCCGTCTCTTTCATCTCATCCCCCGTATGACTTCGCACACGCCGCCGCGAAGAATTCGCCCGTGTCAAAGCTTCCCGCCGCACCCGACGCTGAACCGTTCGCATATACTCCCTCGAGCACCTTCACCGCGTTCGAAGGCTTCATCAGCCAATCAAAGCAGCACGCTTTCCAGCGTCCGGAGCGCCCCGAAAGAAAGTCCGACGCCTCCGCGAGCGCGAAGAACTCTCCCCATGACTTCCCGCCGAGCACCTTGCCGACCGTGCGGATCGCCACACGCCGCCTGTCCGTCACCGTCCGGCACTGCGGAAGCGAAGGGCAGGCGCGGTTGTACTCCTCTATGGAGATTG
>URSW01000198.1 GCA_900550625.1 uncultured Eubacteriales bacterium | reverse complement strand
CAGCACGGCAGCCGTGCATATGATGAACAGCGCGCGGTGTCTGTACAGAAAATCGCGAAGGCGCCGGCGCGGGGCTTCGGTCTCCTCGGTCGCCGTTTCGCCCTCAGTCGCCGCGATCACCCTTGCACGGGCAGACAAAAGCTCACCGCCGTCCGTTCCGCCGTCCCTGCCGATTCCGCCGTCCCTGCCGTCGGATTTTTCTTTTTCGTCCGCGCCGTCCGCGCCGTCTGCGCCGGCGGAGCGTTTCGTTTCGTCTTTCACCGCCGCCCCTCCTTTCTTTACTCAACGCGGGCTGCCCCCTCGGAGGCAGCCCGCGCAGCGTTTACCGAAGACGGTTCATCTTCGGAATTATCCTATCAGAGTCCCGCCTTTGAGCGCTCGATGTGCTCAAGCTCGGTCTCGTTGATCTCGCAGACACGTCCCTCGATCGGGAGAAGCTTCTCGGATATAACGTCGATTATGCCGTCTGCCTGCGGGAAGAAGTATTTTTCAAACTCATATGCGGGAGTGATCCAGTTGCGCGAACCGAATACGACCGGCGGCGCGTCGAGGTAATCGAACGCCATTTCGGCGATGTTCGATGCCATATCGCGCATTACGGAGTTGCGGTCCACCGCGTCTCCGACGATGATGATCCTTCCGGTCTTCTTTACGCTCTCGAGAACCTTTTCGTAGTTGAACGGAACGATCGAGCGCGCGTCGATGACCTCAGCCTCGATGCCGTATTTCTCGGAAAGCGTCTTTGCCGCGTCAAGCGCACGGTAGAGCACCGCGCCGATCGTAAGGATCGTGACATCCGAGCCTTCACGCTTGATGTCGGGCTCGCCGGGCGTTACCTCGTAGTATTCCGTGGGAACGCCGCCCTCATGGAATTTCTCTCCGATATCGTAGATTCTCTGGCTCTCGAAGAAGATAACGGGGTCGGTGCCGTTGAGCGCCGCATTCATGAGACCCTTCGCATCGTAGGGAGTAGCCGGGAAGAATACCTTCAGTCCGGGGATGTGCGCGCAGAGCGCGGTCCAGTCCTGCGAATGCTGAGCGCCGTACTTGGAGCCGACGGACACGCGGACGATTACGGGCATCTTAAGTATGCCTGCGGACATCGCCTGCCACTTGGAAAGCTGATTGAATATCTCGTCTCCCGCGCAGCCGATGAAGTCGGCGTACATAAGCTCGACGATCGCACGTCCGCCCGCGACGGCATATCCTACGGACGAGCCGACGATCGCGGATTCGGAAATGGGCGCGTTGAAGAAGCGGTGATACGGCAGAGCCTCGGTAAGTCCGCGGTAAACGGCGAACGCGCCGCCCCAATCGCGGTTGTCCTCGCCGTAGGCGATGAGCGTGGGATCCTCATAGAATTTATCGAGTATCGACTCAAAGAGCGCGTCGCGGAGTCCGAGAACCTTGATCTTCGGGATCTCCTTGCCGTTCTCGTCGAATGCGAAGCGGCTCTTCGCTGCAAGCTGCTTCAGGCGGGGATTCTCCTCCTTCGGCATGAGAACCTCGGGCTCGCGGCTCTCGTCCATGCTCCTTACATGCTGATTCGAGAACATGATCGATGAGATGATGTCGGGCTCCTTGGAGAGATCCATGCGGGGCGAGATCGAATCGTCGGTCGCCATGCGGCAGATGCGGGTCATGCGCTTTACGATCTCTTCATCGATAGCGTCGAACTCCGCCTCGGAGGCGATCTTGCCCTTTACCATCTTCGCTCTGTAAGCGGCGATCGGGCACGCTTCCTTCCATGCATCGATCTCCTCCTGCGTGCGGTAGGTGGAGGAATCGGACGGTGAGTGTCCGCTCACGCGGTACGTCATGACCTCGAGGAGCGCGGGACCGTCGCCGTCAACGAGGATCTTCTTCTTTCTCTCGGTCGCGTCGATCACGGCAAGCGGATCGTAGCCGTTCACGCGCTCCGCGTGCATCTGCTCGGTGTTGAAGCCGGCACCGAGGCGTGCGGGGATACCGAAGCCCATCGTTTCGCCCTGAGTCTGACCGCCCATTCCGTAGAAGTTGTTGAATACGTTGAAGAGGATCGGCATGCCGGAATCGTCGTACTTGCCGTCCATGCCCCAGAGCTTTCTGATCTGCTCCATCGATGCGAAGTTCATCGATTCCATGACGGGGCCGCGTCCGAGCGCGCCGTCGCCGGAGTTTGCGATAACTATGCCCTTCTTGTGGCAGCTTCTCTTGTAGAGAGCCGCACCGAGCGCAACGGGAGCCGCGCCGCCGACGATCGCGTTGTTCGGCAGGATTCCGAACGGGATAAAGAATGCGTGCATCGATCCGCCGAGACCGCGGTTGAAGCCCGTGGTGCGTGCGAAGATCTCCGCAAGTGCGCCGTAGAGAAGGAAGTTGATCGCAAGATCCTTCACGTCGCCCTTCTTATCCTCACTTCCCTCGACCGCGCGAAGCGTCACGCCGTCAAGGAATTCCTTCATTATGTCGTAAAGCTCTCCGTCGTCGAGCTTCTCGATCGAGGAAAGACCCTTTGCGAGAATTTCGCCGTGGCTGCGGTGGGAGCCGAACGTGAAATCGTTGATATCGAGGCAGTACGCCTGACCGACCGCGGACGCCTCCTGACCGATCGAAAGGTGAGCGGGTCCGGGGTTGTGGTACTCGACGCCGTTGTAAACGCTCTTTACCTTGATCTCGTTGAGCATCGTCTCGAATTCGCGGATGATGCGCATATCGCGGTAAATGCGGAGGAAATCCTCCTTGGTGTAAATTGCTTTCTCTTCCTTGAGGGTCTTGTTGTACTGACAAAGCGGGATCGGAGTGAATTCGGCGAACCCGCGCTCAAAGACCTTCCCGGGATCTACATACTGACTTTTCGGCATTGCTTTATCTCCTTATAATTATTTATTCTTTATGTGCACCCCCGGCTGCGCGGGGCTTTGCGTTCAGATCATGAACATGCCTTCGCGGATGACCTCGCACACCGTCGGATGCGGGAACACGATCTTTCTCACGTCCTCGACGCGCTTTCTCTCCGCGACATATCCCGCCGCGCCGTAGATGATCTCCGACGCATACGAGCCGATCATGTGTACTCCGAGGATCGTGCGGTGAGCATCGTCGATGACGATCTTCACTATGCCGTCGCCGCCCTCCGTCTCGGCGATATAGCGTCCGCTGT
>URSW01000197.1 GCA_900550625.1 uncultured Eubacteriales bacterium | reverse complement strand
ACGGATACCCGCCTTGTCACCCATAAAGTCAATGTACATTTCGTTTTCGCCGATGTTCTGAGCCCAGGCGCCGTTCAGGGTGATCACAGGGCCTTCGGTACGGATCATACCGGTCACCGAGTCATCCACATTGTATACGCCGTCATACTTGGGAGGGCCAGCCCACATATCAGTATAAGCATAACCCTTCATATCGCGGCCCAGCTTGGAGAAGGTTTCGCCGGATACGGTAAGCGGCTTCGGATATCCGATGGCGTTGAGCACCATATCGAGAGAATAGCATCCGATATCACCGAGTGCGCCGATACCTGCGGTCTTATCCTCGATAAAAGTACGTCCCGGAATACCGCGGCGGCGGCCTCCTCCGGTCTGGATATAGTAGATCTCCCCGAGAGTACCGGACTCACAGATGCTCTTGATCATTCTCATGTTTGCGTCAAAGCGGGGCTGGAAGCCGACGGAAATGAATTTCCCGGTGCGCTTCTCGGCGCGTCTCATCTCGACAGCCTCATCAAGCGTTACGCTCATCGGCTTCTCGAGAAGAACGTCGCATCCGTGCTCAAGCGCGTCGATCGTGCAGCGGCAATGCTCGCGGTTGTAGGTGCAGACGCTTACAACATCGAGGTCTTCCTTCTCGAGCATTTCGAGATGGTTCGTATAAGTTCTTGCATGGATCTGCTCGTGAGGTGCGAAGAAATCGTCCGCTTTTCCGGGGATTATGTCGGCGCCTGCGACGATCTCCACATCGTCAAACTTAAGGTACTGACCGAGATGCGCCCCCGCGATCGATCCGGTACCGATTATTCCTACTCTGATCTTCTTATCGGACATTTTATTTTCCTCCTCAATCCATAACGGATTTAAGATACTTCACGCTCTCGGCAATGCTGTCCATGATATCGACGCCGGGAGTGGGGTTATCCTGCTCTACGATTATATAACGGGTTCCCGCCTTCTCGGCAGCCTCGAGGATTCTCTTCACGGGAAGAAGTCCCTTGCCGACCGATCTGAACTCGAACTCCGAGCTCTCGTCGCTGTCCTTGTACTCGATTCCGACAGCACGGCAAACCTTTTCCGGAACCTTTCCGGCGTATCCGAAATCCTTCATATGGACGCAGGGAACGCGGCCGGAATACTTGTTGATATACTCTACGGGATCGACGCCGCCGTTTGAAAGCCAGCCGAGGTCAAACTCCGCCTGGAATTTCTTCGCGTCGTGGAGGCTGTAAAGCTTATCGAGGATCATCTGACCGTCGTCGCAGAATTCGAGCTCGCTCTCATGGTTGTGATAGAGAAGCGGCATACCGTACTTCATGCAGGCGTCGGCAACGTTCTCGATGCTCTTGAATCCCTCGTCCGCCTTGGGACCGTTGGGATATGTATCGCCGAAAATATACGGAAGCGCAACATAGTCGCAGCCGATCTTCGCATATTTCTCGGCAACCGCGTCGATTCCGCCGTTGTCGGGATTCTCAAACTCCTGGACGGGGGCATGAGTAGACATTGCCTTCAGTCCGAATTCATCGAGAATCGCCTTGAACTCCTCGGGAGTATAATTGTAAAGAGTATATGGCTCAACGCCGTCGTATCCCATCTCCGCGATTTTCTTCAAAGTTCCGCGAAGGTCCGCTGCGCAGTTGTCACGCACCGAAAAGAGCTGCACTCCTACCGGAAATTTCATGATTTTTACCTACCTTACTTGATTGTTTTGTTCGTCCGCAGTATACACGGATCGATCCGATTTTGTCTGCCGTCATGCGACAGCGCGATGACAGCTTTTTGCAAACTAAGTCGCATCCGAATTCATTATATCTCAATGAAATCTCAAAATCAATACTTTAATCAACTTTTTAAAAATATAATTTAAAAAACAAAGCCGCCGTCATCTTTACGATGCGGGCAGCTCTGCTTTAACGCCTTTGTAATAACGGGACGCGGGGGGCTTCCGGTGCGCATCGCGGCACACCGATCTTTCCTGCCGCCGTTATTTCTACGGATCAATACTTGTCGTATACGTCGTGTTCCGTGTTTTCGTCGGGCTTTTCTTCCTTGGGGTGCTTATGTCTGTAAACTCTGTACGCGATGTATCCGCCGAGTGCGACAAGTGATGCAACCATATATCCGACACAGCGGGAGAGCGGCTGCGCCCTGGTCCACTCAACTCCGAAAAGTCTCATGAAGAAGAACGCAATGCAAAATACCGCAAATGCTCCGAGCGTTACGATTATCTGAATCATTTATGTAAATCCGCCTTTCAGTTTATATTGGGAAGGCTTGCCGCGGCAACGGACTGTCCTACGCGGCGACTCTTCTCGTCGGGAAGCGAGACGCTGATCTTCTCGGCAAGCTCGGGAAATTCGGCTTTGAGCGTCTTATTAGCAAAATCAAGGATGATATTTCCGCCTTCACCGGAGGAAACACGTCCGAGAAGAAGGACATGCTTGATATCGTAGAACATCGCATAGTATGCGACTGCGTATCCGAAGTAAACGCCTATCGTTTCGTATATCCTGCGCGCGCCCTCATGACCCTCTGCCATAAGAGCCTGTACAGCCTTCAGCTTTTCTGCGGGACTTGCTTCGGGATCAAGCTCTATTCCTGCCGCGGGAGCAAGCTTTATAACGCTGTCCTGCGAGAAATACTTGACGCCGCATCCGTAATCGCCGGACCACTCATCAACCATTGCTTCCTTATTGAAGTCCACGGGAACGAAAGCAAGCTCGTTGATCCAGCCCGTGATATTTCCGGCGGTATCAACGTATCCGCCCGCCTCGCTCGTACCCATGGCGATGCCGAGCACTCCGGTATCCTCAAGGCTCATTGCACCCGCAAGCGCGGTGACGTCGCCGTCGTTTGCGACCTCAACGGGAATCTTGCATCCGAGCTCGCGTCCGAGCTCCTCGGCAACATCGGTATACATATGCTTGACGTGTTTCTCGAAATCCTCGTCAGACACCTTGAGGAAGAGCGACGCTATCATGATCTTGTTGTCAACGTAAACTCCGGCGGAGGATACGCCGATGCCGTCAACGCGCGGCATATGTGATGCGGCGGTCTTCATTGCGTCGAGGATGCCCTGATAATGATACGAAGGATCGGAATTCGTCTTGGGGAACCATACGACCTCTTCGGAATATACGGGCTCGCCGTCGATCACGGCGCTGACCTTGCGGTCGCTTCCGCCTGCATCGAATCCGATGCGGCGG
>URSW01000196.1 GCA_900550625.1 uncultured Eubacteriales bacterium | reverse complement strand
ACAAATTCCTATTATTCGACGGATGTTCCGCCGATCAACGAAGAATTCGACGCAAAGGATATTATAGACAATTCGATCGATATACCGATGTATTGATCGCTGAATACGTCGCTCTTTGTATATTGACATAAACGAAAGGAAAAAGCCGACCGAGGTCGGCGGCTGTTCAGAATATGAATGATGAAATAAAAATTCCCGATATCGACCCGAACGATCCCGAGGCTGTCGCAAAGTATGCGGTTTCGGTGCTCGACGCCAGAAAAGCCGTAAATATAAAGCTTCTTCACGTCACCGATCGCACGGTTATAGCAGATTACTTTATCATATGCTGCGGTAATTCTCGCACACAGATAAAGGCACTGTGCGACGAGACGGAATACCGCCTCGGACTTTGCGGTATACAGAAGCGCCATACCGAGGGTGAGCCCGACGGAGGATGGATGCTCCTTGATTACGGTTCCGTAATAATCCATGTGTTCAGCGAGAACGCAAGAAAAACATATAATCTCGAAAAGCTTTATCAGGATACCGATGAAGTCGATATTTCCGGGATTGTTACAGATAATTGATTGAGGAGACGGGCTTATGAAGTACGATTTCACAGACATTGAAAAAAAGTGGCAGAAGCGTTGGGACGAAGAAAAAACCTTTGCGGCGCGTCTCGATAAGTCAAAGAAAAAGTATTATGCACTTGTTGAGTTCCCGTACCCCTCGGGTCAGGGACTTCATATAGGACATCCGCGTCCGTATACGGCGATGGATATCGTCGCAAGAAAGCGCCGCATGCAGGGATACAGCGTGCTTTTCCCCATCGGATGGGATGCTTTCGGACTTCCCACCGAAAATTACGCCATCAAGAATCACATACATCCCGCGATTGTGACGGAGCGGAACATCGCCCGCTTTACCGAGCAGCTCAAGTCTCTCGGACTCAGCTTCGATTGGGACAGAACAATAAATACGACAGATCCCGATTATTTCAAATGGACGCAGTGGATCTTCCTCAAGCTTTACGAGAAGGGACTTGCATACAAGAAGGAAATGAGCGTAAACTTCTGCACCTCATGCAAGGTCGTTCTTGCAAACGAGGAGGTCGTAAACGGCGTTTGCGAGCGCTGCGGAAGTGAAGTCGTCCACAAGGTAAAGAGCCAGTGGATGCTTAAAATAACGGCTTATGCCGACCGCCTTATCGACGACCTCAAGGATCTCGATTTTATTGAGCGTGTCAAAACGCAGGAGATAAATTGGATCGGCAGAAGCTACGGAGCCGAAGTTGATTTTCAGACGAGCGCGGGCGATAAGCTTACCGTTTATACAACACGTCCCGATACGCTTTTCGGTGCTACTTATATGGTCGTCGCTCCCGAGCATGCTCTTGTAACGGCTTGGAAGGATAAGCTTAAGAATTACGCTCAGGTTGAGGAATATCGCGCTCAGGCGGCGAAAAAGTCTGATTTTGAGCGTACCGAACTCGTCCGCGACAAAACCGGCGTTCGTCTCGACGGAGTATATGCTATCAACCCCGTGAACGGACGAGAAATCCCGATCTTCATATCCGACTATGTCCTTGCAACCTACGGCACCGGAGCGATCATGGCGGTTCCCGCGCATGATACGCGCGACTGGGATTTCGCAAAAAAATTCGACCTTCCCATAATCGAGGTGGTCGAAGGCGGCGATGTTCAGAACGAAGCATATACGGATGTTGCCGACGGTATTCTCGTAAATTCCGGATTTCTTGACGGTCTCCGCGTTGCTGACGCTAAGGAAGCCGTGATCAAGTGGCTCGAGGAGAAGGGAATCGGACATAAAAAAGTAAATTATAAGCTTCGTGACTGGGTATTCTCGCGTCAGCGCTATTGGGGTGAGCCCGTTCCCATGGTCTACTGCGAGAAGTGTGGATGGGTGCCGCTCCCGGAAAGCGAGCTTCCGCTCCGCCTCCCCGATGTGAAGGATTACGAGCCGACCGATACCGGAGAATCTCCGCTTTCCAAGATCGAAGACTGGGTAAACACCACCTGCCCGAAGTGCGGTGCGCCCGCACGCCGTGAGACCGATACGATGCCGAACTGGGCTGGCTCATCGTGGTATTTCCTCCGCTATTGCGATCCGAACAACATGACTGAGCTTGCATCCAAGGAAGCTCTTGATTATTGGATGCCTGTAGATTGGTATAACGGCGGTATGGAGCACGTCACGCTTCATCTTCTTTATTCGCGCTTCTGGGCGAAGTTCCTCTACGATATCGGCGTACTGAAATGCCCCGAGCCTTACCTCAAGAGAACTGCTCACGGCATGATCCTCGGTGAGGACGGACAGAAGATGTCGAAATCCCGCGGAAATGTCATAAATCCCGACGATGTCGTCAAGGAGTACGGCGCCGATACACTCAGACTTTATGAAATGTTCATCGGAGATTTTGAAAAGTCCGCACCGTGGTCGCCTTCCGCAATACGCGGATGCAAGCGCTTTCTTGAGCGTATTGCGGGACTGCCGGAGATCGTATCGGGCAGCGGAGTGACTGCCGAGCTTGAGAGCGCGTTCCATAAGACGGTCAAGAAGGTTTCGCTTGATATCGAGGATATGAAGTTTAATACCGCAATTGCCGCCATGATGACGCTTCTTAACGATATTTACAATCACGGTTCTCTGACCTCGGATGAACTGAACGTGTTTATCCGCATGCTCTGCCCGTTTGTGCCTCACCTTTGCGAGGAGTTGTGGGAGAGCATCGGCGAAAAGCCGTTTGCCTCCCTTGCACCTTGGCCGGAATATGATGAGGCAAAGACAGTAGAAGATACCGTGGAGATTGCGGTTCAGATCTGCGGTAAGCTTCGCTCGACAATTACCGTGTCAAAGACGGCGGAGACGGCAGATGCGATAGCAGCGGCAAAAGCCGATCCGAAGGTGGCAGCGGCACTCGAAGGAAAGACTGTCGTCAAAGAGATCTATGTTCCCGGTAAGATCGTGAACATCGTTGCACGCTGAAACCGAAATTTCCATTGATAACCGAAATCCCCGCCTTGCCGTGCGCTCCGGACGTAGCCTGCGGTGCGGCGGGGATTTTCTGCTGCCGAAAACAGTGCGTTTATGTCGGTTTGTCAATGATATGTTACACCGTGCTTCAAAAAATTATCGAGAGTAGCCTTGGGTGAAATCCAGTTAAGCGGGCGCATGGGAAAGTTATTGTATTTCCGAAGGTGAACGGCGAGTTGTTTTTTGAAGT
>URSW01000195.1 GCA_900550625.1 uncultured Eubacteriales bacterium | reverse complement strand
GTCGCCTCGTCGAGTATCAGTATCCGCGGATTGCGCAGCAGCGCGCGGGCGATCGACACCCTCTGCCGCTCGCCGCCGGACAGCGTGCACCCCTTCTCCCCGACCTTCGTATTGTATGCGTCGGGAAGCTTCATTATAAACTCATGCGCGCCCGATATCTTCGCCGCGGCGATTATCTCGTCGCGCGACGCATCCGGCTTCGCATACGCGATATTGTCGTAGACCGATCCGGCGAAGAGAAACGTCTCCTGAAGAACGACGCCGATCTGAGAACGCAGCGACTGCTGCGACAGATCGCGTATGTCCGTGCCGTCGATCTTGATCGAGCCGCCCGTCACGTCGTAGATGCGCATGAGAAGATTTATCAGCGTCGTTTTTCCGACGCCGGATTTTCCGACAATGCCGATCATCTCTCCCGGCTCGATGTGAAGATCGATCCCGCGGAGAACCTCGGACGCTTTGTCGTATCCGAAGGACACGTCCTCGAAATCGACCGTTCCGCGTATCTTCATCTCCAGCGCGTCCGTGCGGTCGGGAACGTCGATCTTTTCGTCGATGATCTCGAACACCTTCGCGGTAGAGGTCATGAACTGCACGATACGCCGCGGAAGCGCCGCGATCCAGCGGAGCGGTCCGTAGATCATGCTGACATACGCGGAGAACTGCGACATTTCGCCGAGCGTCATCGTTCCGCCGAGTATGCGGTTTCCGACATAAAAGAGAAGAAAGAATTCACCGATCCCCATGAGAAAGCGAAGCCACGGCCACACTCTCGACCAGAGAAGCTCCCCTTTCAGGGATATATCGCGGTACTGAGCCGACGCGCTTCTGTAGCGCACCGCCTCCCTCTCCTCCGTACCGTATGCCTTGACCACGCGGATACCCGAAAAGATATCGTGAAGCACCGCATCCGCCTTTGAATATGTATGCCACGATTTGTCCCATATGCGCCGGATTGACGACCAAAACAGTGCGCATGCCGCCACTACGAGCGGCGCGGGGCAGATTATCATCAGCGCGAGCCGCCAATCGCAGAAGAAAAGCATGACTCCGACCGCGATGAGTATCAGCCCCTGCTCGATGATATCGGGCATCGTGTTCGTAAGAAACTGCTGCATCTGAACGGTATCGTTGTTCACGCGGTTCATAAGCTCGCCCGCGGTGCGTTTCGAAATGCGCGCAAGCGACATTACCTGTATCTTTGCGAATACCGTTTCGCGCAGACTGACTATGACACGGCTGCCCGTATAGACGAGCGCGCGGTTTCTGAATACGAAAAGAACGTTCGACACGAGCTTTACAACGGCGATCGACGAAACGACGGCGGCAAACTGCCACAGGACGACGCTGCCGGGATCGGGTGCTTTTATGAAATCGTCAACGATAATGCGGTTGATCTGGGGGATCAGCATATCGACCGCGGTTATAACGAAGAAAAGAATCACCGAAAGCGCCATATGCCGTTTGTACGGCGCGGCGACGGTGAAAAGACGGCGTATCATCTTGAGTTTGTCGGCGCAGTACGGGCACGACGTCGATCCCGGAGGGAGCGGACGCCCGCATTTCTCGCAGGTCTTGGCGGTATCGGCGGCAAGCTCCGCGCGGAATTCTCCGGTTCTCGCGTAAAGGTCGGTCTGCTTCATCGCCGCGCCGAGCTCTTCGGTATGTGAGGAGTCCGCGCGGCAGATGAGCGTATCCGAGCCGCCGAGCGTACATTCCGCGCTCACGCTTCCCACTCCCGTGGTCACACGGAAGCTGTCGGCAGCCGAAAGGGTGATATTCTTTACTCTTTCGCCGTCGATATATACCGAAAGCTCCTTCGAGCCGAGCACGCATATGCCGTTCACCTCGGACAGCACGCCGCTCGGAGCGGCGCGGTCGGGCAGATTGAACGAAAATGCGGTAAGTATATCCCCTTCCGGAAGAACACCTCCCGCCGCCTTCAGCGCACGCAGACATTTGTCCCGCGCGGCGGCATGTGCGGCAATCTCCTCCGCGGTATGGTTTCCGTTATTGTTTTCCGTAATTATCACTTCCTTTCCGCTTTGCGCCGCGGCGCATTACAGGTACATCTCGATCCTGCGCAAGCTCTGCGTGTCAAGATGTCCGACGTCGGGGATCTCGTACCGGTTTCCGTCAACGTCGATTATGCAGACGCGGTCTCCGCCGTCTGCGTTCGGTGTCTTGATTATGCTGCGGAAGGTGTCGCGGAGCGTGAAATCCTTCTCGCCGAACTCGCACTCGGTCTTCCAATACGAAAAGCCGTAGCGCTCCTTCACCGACATTATCCGCTTTATTACGGGGGTGTAGTATTTCACCTCAAGTTCCCGCTCGAGAAGCGTTCTCTGATCTCCGGAGAAATCCCCGAGAGAGCGTATCATGCCGATCTCCTTCCGGTCGCGGTCGAGCACCGATATGTATTCGCTCTTCATGTCGAACGGAAACGCTCTTGCGAGAAATATTCTTTCCGCGATTATGTGCGTTCTTCCGTCGGGCAGCTTCTCCGTGCGGCGGGCGGGGGCTTTTTCCGCGCGGTCTTTTTCTTCGCCGTCCTTTGCCGCACATTTCGAACCCGATTCGTCCTTCTTTTCTCCGCGCTCCACGTTCGGCGCGTCCGACGCGCTCTTTTCCTCCTCCGTCCCGTCGTCCGCGATCTCAACGACGGCGTCGATTCCGATGAATCCGTTTTTCTCAGTGATCCGGCAGTTGTCCCCGCCGAGATATACTATCCTTGCGATATCGCCGAAAACGGACTGCGTCCGGGCGACATTGTCTCTGTTTTGTTCATCCATAAAAATACCCGCGCTTTCGTTTTGCGAAAGCTTCCTTTCTCGGTGAGATCGGGCGCGCTTTCCTTACCGCTCCGCCGCGCGCAGGCGGCGGAGAAAAAGCGCTCTCCCGTTTTTCGGGTGAAAAATCCCCGCTATGCCTCGATGCCGATATTCCTGAGCGCCTGAGCCTGCATCCTGTAAAGGTTGTAGTAAATGCCCTTCTTTGCGATCAGCTCGGCGGGCGTCCCGCTCTCCGGCATCTTTCCGTTCTCGATGACGATCAGCTTATCCGCGCTGCGCAGGGTCGAAAGCCTGTGCGCGATCATTATCGCCGTGCGCCCCTTGATGAGCTTTTCGAGCGCGGTCTGTATGCGGCGCTCCGTCTCCGTATCCATGGCGGCGGTCGCCTCGTCGAGTATCAGTATCCGCGGATTGCGCAGCAGCGCGCGGGCGATCG
>URSW01000194.1 GCA_900550625.1 uncultured Eubacteriales bacterium | reverse complement strand
TGTGCGCTTCAACCGGAAGAAATTCCGAAAACTCACTGATCTCCGTTTCACCGGTTATACTTTTCTCTCCATACTTTTCAAGATATGAGAATACCGTCGCCGTGCTGAATACTCCCACCAAGTAGCCTGAGGACACGATCGGCACATGAGAGAATCCCTGCGCGTTCATTCGGCGTATAAGCCATATTACATGATCCGTCATACTGCATTTCATAAGAGCATCAAAGGGAGTCATGGTCTTTACCGCGACAGGAGGATTTTTCACACTGTCGAGTATTTCGCGCATAACATCTACCACGGAATCCGATGGCTGAAAGATATCCTCCCCGCCGATCTGCGCATGATGAGAAAGCATATTCCGAAGCTCACGGCATACATTAAGTTCCTCTCGCCATCTTCTGCCCTCCGCCTCCATGGAAAATCGGACTACCGCGCTCGAAAAGCGGCGGTCGTTTTTCGCCGCCGAATATCTCACATTCAGAAGTTCTTCAAGATTATTGTACAGATCAAGAAATTCATCGGCGTTTGACATTTTTCCTCCGAAATTTAAAACTGATTTTCAAAACAGGCATCTTTCTTTTATTTCAGACTGCGATAACTGCGGACAATCTTCACAGATTCGGGAAATACGTCATAAATCTGCGTCTGTTCGCATATATTGCAGATCGGAAGCTGTACAAATATTATATCATTAATCGCATCGGCATGCAACCTCATAAACTGTTAATTTTTGCGCGTTTTTTTACAATTATATTGCGCGTGATGTTTTTTCGTGAATTTTATTCTTATATATCCCGTATTTCGGGATAATAATTCACATTTTCGAAAAAACCCGGTGCTGCGCCGAATTTTTATGCACACTTTCGTCTTTCGGCAAAAACTTAATCTTCGGAGTTAAGAAAAATTGTAAAATTTTATCATTCCACCGGGTAAACCGGAAAATGAAAGGAGAGGCAAGTATTCATCATGAAAACACTTGCACCGACAAAAAGCCGCTGTGAGCAGCAGCAAAGCAAATGCGGAATCGTGGATTCCCGCGCCGTACCACTCGCCGACGGGCGTCTGCTTCTTTATGTTCTGAAATCGTTTTATCATGACGGATATACAAGATTCGGAATATGTATTTCGTCACTCAGCCATACCTCCGAAGTACTTGAAAAAAGCTGTTTCGATGATATAACGGTATGCGAAAAAGAAGCGCACAACCTGTTCGAAACGATGTGTGAATCCTGCCTCGAGCCGTGCCACCTCGGCGAAGTGCTCGAAAACTTTCTCGGAGAGGTGCAGAATTAAGCCTCCGTCCCGTTCAGAGAAGCGGCGAGGGCGTTGATCCGATGCGGAAAGATCATTACAAAGCATCACCGAAAAAAGAGATTCGCCCTTGTTTTATGCAGCTGCATAAAACAAGGGCTCCGTGAAATACGGATCAAATCACATCATGATTCGCCCGGGAATGGACATAAAAAGCCGTTTGTGTATATACAAACGGCTTTTTATGTGATATCATTTATCTGTCAGTTTTCGTATTCGGGAGGGAGAGTGAGTATGCTTATCCGCGGGCGCATGTTTGTTTTCTGCTTTTCTTTTTTCGTATCGTCTCTGATATTTTCATCACTTTCTCAATCCGCGAAGCTCGTGTCCGCGGCTTTCTTCGCCTGTGCACTCGCCGTTTCCGCAATCCTTCTTCGCAGATGCTCCGCCGACGGCGATAAACGAAAGAATTCTCCCTTTCGGGGCCTCACCGAAAAGAACAAGATACGCATTTTCGCAGTGTTCTTTTCGTCACTTCTTCTTGCCTCGCTGTTTTCCGCATTCACCTTCTTCCGTATGTACGGCATCCCCGAAAAATCGGTAACGGACGACGAACAGATCAGCGCGTCCGTCGTATCGAGAATCTGGAGTTCCTCGGGAAGCGGCGGATATAAGGTGCGCTTCCGCCCCGCCGACGGCGGGAAAACAATTTCGGCACTTGCCGTTATCCCCGATGAGTCCCTTGAACCGGGAGATGTGTTCACCTCACACGCCGCTGTGCATCCGCTCTCCGACGCGCCCCTGCCGGGCGGCGAACGCTATCTGCAATCACTTGGGTTATCGCTTTACATCGAGGTGTCCGACGGCGTAAAGCTGACCGGAGAGCGCAATTCCCCCGAGGCGGCGCTGTCATCCGTAAGATCGTCCCTGTCCGCGAAGATCAGGACATATATCGGAAAGGATGCCGGAGCGCTGTGCGCCGCGCTTCTCACCGGAGACCGCTCCGCACTTCCGGATAAGGTCAGCCTCGATTTTTCGAGTCTCGGGATTTCTCATCTTCTTGCGATAAGCGGGCTTCACATGACGGTGCTCTTCGGCGCGGCATCCGCGCTGATTCGCAGGACGCGCCTCGGGCGGCGTTCGCGCGAGATAATTCCGATCGTGCTTGCGCTCATGTATGCAGCGATCACCGGATTTTCGTCCTCCGTCATGCGTGCCGCGTTCATGCTCATCATCACGCGCACCGCATCCCTCATCGGAAGGCGCACCGACACGGCGACCGTGCTCGGCGAGGCCGCCTTTCTGATATGTATTTTCGATCCGTGCTCGGTGTTCGACATCGGATTTGTGCTGTCGGTGCTTTCCGTACTTGCGCTCACACTGTTTGAAAATCCCGCAGAGCATATACTGAAGAGCCGCACAAAAATTGCGAAGGTGCTTCTCTTCATTCCGAAAAATATGCTCATGACCCTCGCGGTAAGCGCGATGACCCTGCCGGTCACCTGTCTTGAATTTCAGTACATCTCCTTGGCTGCGCCGCTTGCAAACACGCTTTTTATTCCGCTCGTCACGCTGCTCATGTATCTGCTCGTGCCGTTTTCGATGCTGCTCCCGTTTCCCTCCGCCGCAAGCATATTCGGAAAGCTGTGCTCGGCGCTCGCCTCAGCGGTGCTCTCGCTTTCGTCGTCGTTCGCGTCTCTGCCGGGGATCACCGTATCCTCGCGTTATCCGTTTTTCTTCCCGCTCTCCCTTTTGCTCGTGATCGTCCTTGCCGCCCTCGCCGTGTCAAAGCGAAAAAAGATTCCCGCACTTCTTCTCGCATTCTGTCTGTGCGCGATATCGGCATCGGTCGCCGTCTCGGAGATCATGCGCTCGGACACCGTAAGCATACGGACCCTCTCAGACGGAAAGAACGACATCGTAGCGGTGGAGGATGAGTCGCGGCTTTTGCTCATCGACTCATCATCGGGGTATTTTTCGTTCGCCTCGGACTGTA
>URSW01000193.1 GCA_900550625.1 uncultured Eubacteriales bacterium | reverse complement strand
GGAAGTCCCGTTTTTATATCGTGTTCACGAAAAGCCGGAGACAGAAAAACTCGAAAAACTGAAGATTTTTCTGCGCAGCTTCGGGATCATGCTCCGTGGAAACAGGTCATCGATCCATCCGCGCGCCATCAGCAGTATCCTGGAACAGGTCAAGGGAAAGACGTGCGAAAACGTAGTCAGTTCTGTGACGCTGCGTTCCATGCAGAAGGCTTATTACAGCACATCTTGTGAAGGACATTTTGGACTGGCTTTGAAGTACTACTGCCACTTCACGTCGCCGATACGGCGATACCCCGATCTGTTCGTACATCGGACAATCAAGGCGTATCTGAACGGTATGCCGGGACCGTCCGCCGCCCGTGCCGCCGATGCGGCTCAGATTTCAAGCGACCGTGAAATCTGCGCTCAGACGGCGGAAAGGCGAATCGAGGCGCTCTATATGGCACTTTGGATGCGGGAGCACCTCGGCGAGGAATTCGACGCCGCCGTATCCGGCGTATCGCGCTTCGGCGTATTCTGCCGCACGGAAATGCTCTGCGAGGGGCTGATCCCAGCAATATCTCTCGGAGACGTGACCGAATACAACGAGCGGACGTTTACCCTGACGGTGAACACCGGCCGCGGAGTACGCATCTTCCGTCTCGGCGAACGTCTGAAGGTGCGCGCCGAAGCTGCGGACGCGATATCCGCGAAAATAACCTTCTCTCTTGTCGAACCGTGATCACGCGCTTGTTGAAAATGACCGATTTCATAAGCACTTCGCCGCCGTGCGAAGTGCTTTTTTATTCAAAACGACGTTTTGAATAAAAAAGCCGTTTCCGATTGATTTCGCCCACGAATTGTTATAAAATTATCATATACCCTTTCGGCATTCCCGCAATGTGCGCCCATCAAAGCAAAGGAAAGGTCGCTGTCATGAAAAAAATCTTAGCAATGCTCCTTGCGGCAGTCATGCTCGGACTGTCGGTATCGGCTGTCGTGGCCGAGAACGGAGACACCCTGCCTACGCTTGCGAACACCTCGCAGCTCACGGTCACCGAAGACGGTTATGTTACCGGGATCGGCACGAACGTGACGGCAGAAGAGCTTGTCCGCAACTTCAACAACCGCTCGGCGATAAAGATCACCGCTCCCGACGGAACAGAGCTTTCCGGAAAGCAGAGTGTTCCCGCCGATGCCGCGATCACCGCGGGCGGAAGCGAAGCTCTTCACGCACTGATCTACTGCGACGCGAACCGCGACGGAAAGATCGGCATGGCGGACATAATCCTCACGATCCGTTATGCGATAGACACAAACAGCGCGGATATCTGCACGACCGCAGTTGACTTTAACGAGAACGGAAAGATCGACACCGTTGACATAGTCACGCTGATCCGCTACATCGCGGGATGGGAGATTTTCCCCGGCGGAATCGGCGCGCCCGAGAAGGCGGCAAACGAGGATTCCGACATCACGATGTACTTTGAAACGATGATGAACAGGCTCGGAAGAAGCGACACCGCGGCAACCGGAAATTACTCCTACACCGTAAAAATGGCGAAGAACGAGCGCGAGTCCGCTCAGGTGTACATATCCACCGTTGCGGACAAAGAGAATATGATGCTTGAGGTCACGCCCTTCACCGACGCGGCGGGCAACACGCTCGAGTCCGAGCTTTGCTACGAATACTACTATGATATGAGTATGTTCTACGATGTCAACACGGGCTACGTCAAAACTCACGACGATTATTACGGCGAGGCTCTCCCGAAGCTCGAGAAGCCGTTTAAGCTCACTGCAAATCAGTCCAAAGCGTTTGTTATCCGCGTAAAGACCGTTGCCGAAACTCCTTCGGGACTCTACAAAGCGAGCGTCAACCTCAAAGACAGTGCCGGAATCGTCGTAAAGACCGCAACGGTTTACACCTGTGTGTGGGATCTAACCCTTTCCGATGAGACCGCGTGCGCAACATCCTTCAACTTAAGCCCCGGCATGGTTTCAAGCTACACCAAGAACTACGATTCCGAGGCTTACAAGCCCTACTACGATTACTTTCTCGACAACCGTATGTGTTCGTTCCTTCTCCCCTATGACATCACGGACGAACGCGCGGACGAATACCTGTCGAATCCCCGCGTGACTTCGTTTGTCATTGCAGGAGACGCCGACCATTACGGAGGTGCTCACGCAAGAGACGATGATCAGATCGTCGCATATTGGAACAAGCTTCAGTCAAAGGAAGAGTGGAGCGACAAGGGATACTTCTACTACGGCGACGAGGTATACACTTCCGCTGCCATGGAGAAATACTATCGCGACACGAACGCGCATCTCACAAATCTTATCGGAACAGGTTTCCGTCAGATCGCGGTCATCTCGAGTCTGACCTACTACAAGCAGTTTGAACAGATCGACATAGTTGATTTCATCGAGCCTTACGTCGGTCTCTGGTGCCCGCAGTCCACTGCGTATACCATGAACGGCGACCGTCACAGGGGAGAACACGTCAATTACTTCAACGACACACGCCGCTATAAGTATTACGGCGGAAACTTCGACACACGCATTGCAAAATTCCGTGAGCGCGGAGACAAGATCTGGTGGTATATCTGCGAATCTCCGGAATTTCCGTATGCGAACTTCTTCGGCAACTATCAGGGCGTTATACAGCGCGACGTTCTCTGGCAGCAGTACCTGTTCAACACCGACGGAATCCTCTATTGGTTGGCAAACGAGTGGGATTCCTGCTCGAGAACGAGATACGAATCCGGTGCGGGAATCCTTATGTTCTACAGTCAGCTTTTCCGTCAGGAAGAGGAAGGCCCCGTCGGTTCGATAAAGCTTGAAAACATCCGCGACGGAATCGAGGATTTCCAGTACATGAAGATGCTCGAGGATGAGATCGGACGCGACGCGGTTCTCGAATATGTGAAGGAGGTAACAACCGAAATCCTCGAATTCACCGAGGATTCCGACGTTCTCTCCTCCGCACGCGAAGCGATCGCTTACCGCCTCATGGACGAACGCGAAAAATAATTCCGATTTCAAAGAAGGATGCCTGCCGGCGTCCTTTTTTTATGATGCCGTAATATTTCAGCTGTTAAATGTACCAAAGCCATCGCGTATTTTTTGTGCAACATGACCTTTTTTGTGCAAAGGAATAATGTCCCATTGATTTTTTATCTGAAATACTGTAAAATGATACTGTATACAGGAGAAGTGTACCGTCACGGCTCCAAACAAAACGGAATATACGGTTTTCACTATATTCCACGAACAAAAGGAAGGTCCAAATGAAAAAAATCTTAGCAATGCTCCTTGCGGCAGTCA
>URSW01000192.1 GCA_900550625.1 uncultured Eubacteriales bacterium | reverse complement strand
TTTGATGCCCAGATCCTTTGAGAGCTGGTTGATACGGAACATTGGGGCTTGTGCCATATAAAATACCATTCCTTTCCATGATGCTTAACTGTTTGCAAGGAAGCTTATCTGCTCCGCAAAGGAGCCGTCCGTCACCGCCGCGGCGGAAACAAAAGAGGTTTTCTTGCCTATCGCCGAGGCGAGAGCATCCCGCCCGGCGGAGATTATCAGAAGCTTTACGCCGTAGTGGGCGCATTTATCCGAAAGCTGCTTCTTCGTTCTTTCGGAGATATCGTCCGCGGCTATGACGAGCTGCGGTTTTTTCGCAGACGAGACCGCCGAAATTACGGCGTCCGTTCCGCAGACCAGCCGACCTGCGCGCTTCGCAAGTCCGATCATGCCGAGCAGCCGGGCGCGTTTCGCGCCGTTGCTGCGCTTCGTCTCCGCATCCGCTGCCGCGGTGTCGGAGCCTCGGGCTTCAAGCTCGGTATCATTCATCCGTGCGCTCCTCCGCCTCTGCCGACTCGATCTCCTCCTCGAGGCTTTTGAACACCTCGTCGGGTATCTCGATCTCGAGGTTGCGCGAGATGCGGTTCGCCTTCTGCGCCTTACGCAGGCACTGCGCATTGCGGCAGATGTACGCGCCGCGTCCCGACATTTTGCCCCTGAAATCAAGGGCGACCGTCTGATCCGGCGTGCGGACGATGCGGATCAGATCCTTTTTCGGAAAGCTCTCGCCGCAGCCGAGGCAGCGGCGGAGCGGAACCTTCTTGGGTTTATTCATGGCGCTTCCTCTTTATTTTATGCCGAGGCTGCCCTTTATATCGATCTTGTATCCGGTGAGGCGTGCGGCAAGACGCGCGTTCTGCCCCTCCTTACCGATCGCCAGGGAAAGCTGATCCGAATCGACAAGGACCTTTGCCGATCTCTCGCCGTCGAATTCGACATTCTTCACCTCTGCGGGCGAAAGTGCCGCCGCGATGTACTCCTCGGGAATCTCGGAGAACTTCACCACGTCGATCTTCTCACCGCCGAGCTCATCCACGATCTGCGCGATGCGCTGTCCGCGCTCGCCGATGCAGGCTCCGACCGGATCGACCGCCTCGTCACGGGAGAACACCGAAACCTTCGTGCGGCTGCCCGCCTCGCGCGCGACTCCCTTGATTATGACCACGCCGTCCTGAATCTCGGGGATCTCAAGCTCCATGAGGCGCTTTATCATTCCGGGATGGGTGCGCGAAAGGGTGACAATCGGTCCGACCTGACCCTCGCGGCGCACCTCGGTGATGAAGACCTTTATGCGGTCGCCGACCTCAAAATGCTCGCCGGGGATCATTTCCTCATGACGCATCACCGTCTCGCTCGTTCCGGTATCGACCACGATATCTCCGGTATCCTCGAGAAGCTTGGTGACAACGGCGGGAACGACCTCCTCGCGCTTCTTCTCGTATTCCTTCATTATATTGGTACGCTCCGCCTCACGGATGCCCTGAATGATGACCTGCTTTGCGGTCTGCGCCGACAGGCGTCCGAAATTCTTCGTCTTGACCTCGGTCTCCACGATGTCTCCGACGGAATATCTCTTCGATATCTTTCTCGCATCGTCGAGCGAGATCTCGGTCAGAGGATTCGTGACCTCTTCGACTACCGTCTGCCGGGAGTAAACCTTAATATCCTTTTTCTCGGGATTGAGAGCGACGCGCACGTTGTCTCCTCCGCGCTCTCTCTTGTAGGCGGAGCAAAGAGCCGCCTCGACCCTCTCAAGCATATATTCCTTCGGAATACCCTTGGTTTTCTCAAGGGCGTCAAGGGCGTCAAAGAATTCGGCATTCATCCGGTTTCACCTGTTGCGATTTATAACGGGTATAAATCTTTCCTTTCGTAATTTTCGTCGTGATTTTCTGTTTTTCGCTTATGCGGCGCTTACCATTCAAATACGGTCTGCACCTTGGAGACGGCTGCCTTCGGGAAAACAGTGTCCTCGCCGTTCTCCTCCGCGATAACGTCTCCTTCGCTGTATCCTTTCAGTATGCCGCGGTGGATCTTCGATCCGTTAACCGCGGAAAAGAGCCTTATCTCGACCTCGGCTCCCTTCATTGCCTCGAAGTGCTCCGGACGGGTGAGCACGCGCTCGACGCCGGGGGAGGAAACCTCAAGCTTGTAGGAATTCTCTATCGGGTCATCCTCGTCGATGACGGGGTCTATCGCGCGGTGGAAGCGCTCGCAGTCGTCGATCGTTATGCCTTCGTCGGAATCGATCGTTATGCGGAGCACATAGTCCGCGCCTTCCTTCACATATTCAACATCCCAGAGCTTCAGTCCGAGTTCGTCTGCAGTCGGAGCGACAAGCTCACGGACATGAAGCGCAACGGATTTTCTTTCAGCCATATCAAGCTCCGATCCGACCCGCCGCAATACCGCGCGGGTAAAATTAAAGAGCGGGAACAAAACCCACTCTCCTTAATACAATATACTCATACTGTGGCGATTATATCACACCTTTCCCGAAATTGCAAGAGTTTTTTGAGATTTTTTTGCTTTTCGGGGGAAACATCCTTGAAAATCCGTCCGAAGCTCTCCCGCGAAGCGGGAATGTGCGAAGTCACGACAAAAAGCGCACTTTCCTTTCTCCCCGGCAAACTCGGCGCCATCGCGGACGCGCCGCGCGGAAGAAGCGGAAATTCCGTGCGGATTGCGCGGCGTGCAAGAATTTTTCCGTCGCCCCTTGACAGGAGAGAAAAACTGTGATATCATGACTTCGTAAACAGAATAAGGGGCGCCTAAATCATGCTGCGGCATGATGGCTGAGACGGAGCGATCCGGACCCTTGAACCTGATACGGGTAATACCGGCGTAGGAAACAGCTTCGGCAAATATGTCCGAATTATTTATGTCCTGCGGTATTTCCGCGGGACTTTTTCGTTCCGCGAAATACCGGTACACCGTTCGGTCGGGACCGCCGCATCCGCAAATTATGCCCCGCATGCGAAAGGAAAAATCAAAATGCAGAAAAACAAGCTTGCCCTGCGCCTCACCGAAAGCGCAATAATGATCGCCGCCGCGACCATACTCAGCATGTTCAAGCTCGTTGAGCTCCCCTACGGCGGAAGCATAACCCTCGCGTCCATGCTCCCGATCGTGATAATCGCGTACCGCTACGGCACGGCGTGGGGAATCCTCTGCGGTCTCGTCCACGGTGCGATACAGCTCCTGCTCGGCTCGGGAACGCTCTCCTACGTCACCGGTGCCGCGTCCGTCGTTGCGGTGATCCTCCTCGACTACATCGTCGCGTTCGCCGTATGCGGACTTGCGGGAATCTTCAGAAACATAAAGAAGCAGAGCACCGGACTTCTCTGCGGCGCCGTTCTCGTTTCCGT
>URSW01000191.1 GCA_900550625.1 uncultured Eubacteriales bacterium | reverse complement strand
ATTAAAGGCGTTTGCCGAACGTGTGAAGGCGGAGGGCGTCGGCTTCGGAATCTGGATTGAGCCGGAGATGGTCAACCCCGACAGCGATCTCTACCGCGCGCATCCCGAATGGACGCTCCGCGTCCCCGGAAGAACGTCGTCGCTCTCGAGGCATCAGCTTGTCCTCGATATGTCGAACCGTGATGTCGTCGAGTATCTCAAGACATCGTTTGAAAAAACATTCGGCGGTGTGCCGATCGACTATATAAAGTGGGATATGAACCGCCACCTCTCGGAGGTGGGCAGCGACTTCCTCCCGCCCGAAAGGCAGAAGGAGGTTCCGCACCGTTATATGCTCGGCGTGTATGAGCTTCTCTCGTGGTTCCGCAGCCGATTCCCCGATATTATTATCGAGACGTGTTCCGGCGGCGGCGGACGTTACGACCTCGGAATGATGCGATACGGCGAGCAGATATGGACAAGCGATCTTACTCTGCCGGCGGCGCGCACGGTGATCCAATACGGCTCCACGCTTGCGTATCCGGCGGCGACGATGAGCTGCCATGTTTCGCATCCCGGCGACGATCCCGACGAGATCGACTACCGTTGGGCGGTCGCAATTCACGGAATGCTCGGATACGAGATGAACATACTTACGGTCGATGAGGCGGTCAAGGCGCGCATTCCTCACGAAATTGAGCAGTACCGCGAGTACGAGCACCTCATAAAGGACGGCGAGCTTTACCGTCTGAAGAATCCGCCGGAGAACGGATGCGCCGCATATTATTACACGAACGTCGACAGCTCGGAGATACTTCTGTCTTTTATCCAGACGGAGGACAGCGTGAAGAATGTCTCATACAGGCTGAAAATCAGCCGTGCCGAGCGCGGAGCGGTCTATATCGACCGACGCAGCGGCGAAAGATTCACCGGCGACGAGCTGCGCGCGGGAATCGTGTACGAAACCGCACCGAAGCATTTTGCATCCGTGCGCTATCTTGTAAAGGAATAAGCCGCCGAAACGCGGTTCAATAAACAAAAGGGGATTTTTATGGAAAACTACATTTACAAAGGGGATCGGTACAGCCTTGAAATAGGCACTTCGGCGATCCGCGTTTATCAGGACGGCGTGAGAGTCACCGACCTCATGCCCGCCACATCCGTCGGAACCGTTACGGAGCTTGACGGAGAATTCACAGAGCATGAGGAGCACGGCGAGCGCACTCCCGCCGCTATTGAGAAGATATCGGACGGCGAATTCTTGTGGAAGGGAACTTCCGATCTGTGGAACAAGGAATACCGTCTGTCCTGCGACAGGGAAGGCTTCACCTATTCCGTGACGCTTAAGGGCAAAGGACGTGTCGGCAAGGTCGATTACTTCAGCGCGCATCTTGAGGATACCGATTACACCTGCTCGGACTACAATTTCTGCGAATACTTCATTCCCTGCGGCGGAACCGATCCGGCATTCCGCAATATAATGCCCGCGGCGCTTCCGTACCGCTCCTTCTTTGAGCTCCTGATTCCGCCGCCGTACTGCTTCTCGTTCCGCACCGAGGGACTTGACGGACGCTTCGGTCTCGGAATGTGCGCGAAGGACGGAGAGTACAACTTCTTCCACTTCGATTACAATCTCGGATTTAATACGCGCCGCCGCGGCTTCTATCTCTCGACCGCGCTCGACGGACATACTGCCGTTGACGGTGAATTCACTCTTCCCGTTATCCGTGCGTTCTTCGGAGACGACGATCTTGATATCGTAAGAAAGTATTCCGCTTATCACTTTGATACGGGGCTTTGCCGCAAAAACGAGAGAAAGGACATCCCGCGCTGGTGGAGAGGTCCTATCGTCTGCGGATGGAACGAGCAGGAGATGCTCATCACCGACGGATGCTCTCAGGCGGGAATGGCAAGACAGGACGCATACATGAAGATCGCGGACATGATAAAGGATCACAACATACGTCCGACGATGCTCATAATCGACGACAAGTGGCAGAAGACCTACGGCGACTGCCTGCCCGATCCCGAAAGATGGCCCGACATGCGTGCGTTTACCGATGAAATGCATTCGCGCGGAATACATACGATCCTGTGGTTCCGTCTGTGGGGCGGCGAGGGACTTCCCGAGGATGAGGTAATGACCGGAGAGGGAATCCCGTACAGAAGCTTCAGCCTGAACTATCCGCCTTATGCCGATCCCACGAACGAGAAGTACCGCACGCATCTCAAGAAAATACTTCATTATCTCCTTTCGGACGAAGAGGGATGCATGAACTGCGACGGCTTCAAGCTTGACTATTCGCTCATCATGCCTTACGGCAAGAGCGCAAAGTCTGCCGGCGGCAAGTACGGCGCGCAGATGACGAAGGAGCTTTACAATCTGATCTACAGCACCGCAAAGGAGATCAAGCCGGATGCGCTTATCAACGCAAGTCCGTGCCATCCTTATTTTGACGAGGTTTGCGATCAGGCGCGTCTCCACGACTATTCGTGGGATCTGCGCAACGAAACGGAGACGATGGGTCTGAGAGCAAAGCTGTTCGAGGCTGCTATGCCGGGCGTGCTTATCGATACGGACTCCGTAAACTTTGCAAACCATGACGACGCTATGCGCTTCTACCGCAATATGCCGAAGATCGGTATTCCGGATATCTACCGTTTTTCCGACGATCCGGCGATCACCTTCACCGACGAGGACTGGGTGGAGATCGAGGCGATGATGAACGCATACTCCGACGAGATGGACGAAAAGTACGGAAAATAAATATAAGCCGCTGCCGCGAGAATCGGCGTGAATAATTGAAATCCGCCTGCCGCAATTGAGGTTACTCAATTGCGGCAGCTTTTTGTGCCGTGGGAAATAAAGCGGGGGATGCAGGGCTTTTCCGGAGGTATTTTTCGCTTTGCCTGAAACGGCAACAGTTTGGAAGGCGTTTGGGGAGCGCAGACAACGGAGCATCAGCGATGACAACAGTTTTTGGGTGGGTACTCCGAGCGTGGGCAGACGTCACAGCTGCCGGGGAGGTACTCCGTTCGGCTTGCGTGAGCGGTAGGCAAAATAAAAATCCCGCAGATAATTCTGCGGGATTTTTGAAAGAATCAGATCAATTACTCTTTGATCTCGATAACGACGCCGGAACCAACGGTACGTCCACCCTCACGGATAGCGAAACGGAGTCCCTTCTCGATAGCGATAGGAGTAATAAGCTCAACGCTCATGTCAACGTTGTCGCCGGGGCGGCACATCTCAACATCATCGGGAAGAGTAATCGTGCCGGTAACGTCGGTAGTTCTGAAGTAGAACTGAGGACGGTAGCCGGAGAAGAACGGCTTCTGACGTCCGCCTTCTTTCTCGGTCAGAACGTAAACCTGTCCAACAAACTTGGTGTGCGGATGAATGGAGCCGGGCTTGCAGA
>URSW01000190.1 GCA_900550625.1 uncultured Eubacteriales bacterium | reverse complement strand
GTCTTTATTCTCCTTTATCCGCCGTGCGTGTCCTGCTGTGCGGCGATATTCTCCGAAACCTCGTCGGCAAAGCTCACGTTCGGCGTGTGCGCGCTCAGCCTTGCCATAGCTTACGGCGCCGCGGCGCTGACGCACGCACTGTTCTCGCTTTTTGCATGACGCGCGGTCTGCGCACAAAAAAGGACGGCGAAAATTCGCCGTCCAGCAAAATCAGGCAAGCACCTGAACGAGTATCATATAAACAACCGTTCCTCCGCCGACCGAAAGAAGGGTATTGCGCCGCCAAAGGTGGAGCACGCAGATCACCGCAACCGCAATTATCTCCGCCGCGCCGTGATATCCGGAGATAAAATCCACATTGCGCAGGCAGTACACGACAAGCGTGGCGATGATCGCCGGCGGCAGTATCCTGCCGAGATAATCGACCGTCTGCGGGATCTTCCGCTTGCCGAAGGCGGCAAAGGGGATGACTCTCGTAAGAAACGTCGCAGCGGCGGCGACCGCCACTATAAGTACCGAATTCCAGAAGGAAGCGTGCATTTTTTATTCCTCGATTTTTATTTTCATTTTGCTGCACGGTTTATTCCGGCGGCAGCGCGCGGTCCGTACCTCACAGATCGGACGCGCCGCGCGAAATTTCACGAAAAACTCTCAAAATCCCTCTCCGGGGCGATTTTGCGCATGATCTCGTTTGAGCGTCACATCCCGCCCGAGCGCTCCGCCGCCTTTTCGAGCGGCTTTTTCAGCGCCAGCAGGACAAGCACGGTAAGCACAAGCGACGGGAGGATAAACGAATCCGCGCCGAACACGATCAGGCAGAGCACTGCGCATGCGGCGCCGCAGTACACGGGGATATGGCTTTTCGCGCTCTTCCACTGTTCGAGGAGAATGACGACGAAAAGCGCGGTCATCGAAAAATCTATTCCCTTGAAGTCGAACGGAATGAGCGCACCCGCCGCGGCGCCGATCACCGATCCCGCAATCCAATAGATATGATCGAGCAGCGCTATGTAAAACATGCACTGCCCCTTATCGACATACGCAGGGTATTCCGTCGAGCAGAGGACGGAATACGTCTCGTCCGTCAGGGAGAATATCATATACGGATACGCCCTCCCCGTTTCGCGGAATTTTTCGATAAACGTCAAACCGTAGAATATGTGGCGGCTGTTCACGAAAAACGACATTGCAAACACCGTTGCGAGAGACTCGGCGGATGCGAGCAGCGACACAAGCAGAAACTCGCCGCTCCCCGCGTAAACCGTCAGACTGCAGAAAAAAGCCCATGCGGGGGCGTACCCTGCCTGAACTATCATTATCCCGAAAGCCGCTCCGAGGAAGAGATACCCGAAAAGCACCGGAAGCGACTTCAGAAAAGCATATTTGAGCGTACCGTAATTATTCATTTGACGCCTTCCACGCCGCTCAGTCACGGGCGACCGTCAGTTTGATTATAAGATCAATATCGTCGGCCTGTCCTTCGCCGCCGAGCGCCGCGCGGCATCTTCTCACCGCACCGCAGCGCGTGCATCTGTGGGTTATTATGTATCCGCGGCGGCTGTCGGGCTCCGCCGAGATCGGCTCCATGTCTCCGCCGCACTCCGACGCGCGGTCCCCGGGGTTTTCATCAAGGTGACGCGACCAAAGGCAGTACGGGCAGTGATTTCTCGACGAATATCCGAGAGGAGAAATCTCGCGTCCGCAATGGGTACAGACGAATCCGGAATCGTTTTTCGCAAATCTTTTAGTTTCCACTTTTTATCCGAGAAGCCCCTTCGCAAGCGCGGACGCTTCCTTCCAGCTTCCGCTCACGCAGAATATGACGGTGCCGCCGTTCGACTCTATAACCGCATTTTCAAGCTTCGGAACATCGTCGGGCTTGTAGGTTGCAAAAGCCTGCGTGCGCTCCTTCACGCGCTCGGCGAGAAGCGACTTCACGCTCTGCGCATCCGCGTCGGACTGCACGGTAAACACCGCAAGCTCCTCCGCACTCGCGCCGCCCGCCGCGTATGCGATGCATTTCGTCCCCTCAGGAAGCCCCTGATACATAAATTCGACCGCTTCGGGCTCGACATACTCGATGTCGATTCCGAATTCCACGCCGTTTTTCATTTTATCGCAAATCTCCTCGGCACTCAGCGTTTCGCGGGGCGAGGTCTGCGCCGGATTCTCCGTCGGAGCGGCAGTGCTTTCACCGCCGTCACCGCCGTTTTTGCAGGACACAAACGAGCCGAGCGCGCAGAGTGCGAGCGTCAGGCAAAGAAAAGCTTTTATATTTTTCATAAAAATCTCCGTTCCGCCGCCCGGGGCGGCATGAGTTACTCGCGGCCTCGTTCGGCGCGGCTTCGGATATCGATATCATTCCGTGAATCCTTATAAGAATCCGCGGTGAAAGCGGCGGCTTCGCCGGCTGCGGCTCATGCAGATTCATCCCGTCTCGGTCGGGTGCCGTACTCTCCCGGCATATGCCGCGGCGAAGCAAGCATTCCTTAAAAACTCTGCCGCCGTCTCCGATCACGCTTCACGGAAGGTGCATCGGGCAAGCGCGGTATTTTCCGTTGCCGAAGGGGTGTGCCGACACCGGCGCAGGTGCACTTCGGCTCAGCCCATATGCGAGAGAATATAGTCGAGCCAATGATCACAGTACGCCTTTTTCAGATGAACTCCGTCGTTAGAGGCATCGGCGGGAAGAACTCCGCCGTTTCCGGAAAACATCTCCGCCACATTGAGGAACCACACGTTTTTATCACGGCACATCGCATCGAGCGCCTTGTTATATTCTTCAATCTTCGAATTCCGGAGCATGGGGTCTGTCTTGTACGCATCGGCGCTGACGGGGATCAGCGACTGAACGACGATCTTCGCGTTGGGATTTATCGTGCGCACCGTGTCGATTATCTCACCGTACTTTTCTATGAAAGCCTCCGTATAGATCCAGCCGAGCTCGTTCACTCCGAGCATGATATATACGCGGTCGAACGTCGGATCGGACTTCAGCGCTTCAATGACTGTCATGCTCTGACCGCCGACCTTGATAACCTTATCGGAGAATACTTCCTTCACCGACATTCCGACATGTGTGTATATCCGCGCACCGGACGAAGGCAGACGCGTATACAGTGCAAGTCCCTCGGTACGGGAATCGCCGACAAATACCGATTTTGAAAGTGCGGAAAGCTCCGCAGGAGCGGACTCCGGGATATTCTGATACCGATAATCGGTATCGGGAACGAACGGCGCAAGAGTATCGGGCGATTCCGTCGTCGGAGGCTCGGGCACGGTCTGTGTATTCTTTTCGGTCGGAGGCGCAGTCACGGGCTCGCTGTCGGAAGCATCGGGGGCTGATGCCGAATCGGTGGTTTTCACCGTCGGATCGGGCTGCAGCGTACTGCCGCCGATCG
>URSW01000189.1 GCA_900550625.1 uncultured Eubacteriales bacterium | reverse complement strand
TCACGCAGCACAGCGCGAGGGAGATGATTTTCTTCATTTGTTATTACACCTTTCGGGGGGAAAATAAAAATACGATGATACAATTTTAACAGATACTTTTCCCGAATGCAACCTGATTTGTTAAAAAAGTATATATTTTTGCAAAAAACAGTGAGGGCCTGTCCGCCCTCACTGCCGAAATGCAATTATTTGTTTTTATATTCGACATATTCCTCGAGGCACATGCCGCGCTGCTTCATCTCGTATGCGGCGGCACGTCCGACAAAACGCCAATGCCACGGCTCATACGAATATCCGGTGATCTCCGTTTTGTTTTTCGGGAACCTCTCGGTAAAGCCGAATTTCCACGCGTTTTCCTCAAGCCACGAATACACCGCCTCATTTGCAAAAGCCTGATCCGCTCCGGGCAGGTTGTGCATATCGCAGCAAAGTCCCGTCTGATGCTCGCTCGTACCTTCGCGCGCCGAATAGGTGTCAACGACCGCTCGCGCCGCTTCCTCGGTGAGCGACGGATCGCGCGACATCTCGGATGTGACGTAGCCCGCGTAAAGGTTCTTCTGCTCATCGTAGGAGCGGTACGCGCTCGTCACGGATACATCGGTATATCCCGCGGCGCGCATCTCATTGAACATCGCCTCGAGAGATTTTTCCGCATATTCGCGCATCTTTCGCGCGGAGCGGTCGCTTCTTGTATCGCGCACATCGACGAGGTCGGACGGTGAAAGCGACGCATCGACGGTGTTCTGTCTGTTCACAAGCACGAGGTATTCGTCAGAGTCGGCGGTCATATACTTTTCGTACTCCGATAGATCGGTGGCAAACGTCACCTCGATGTCCTTTTTCACATTTCCCGTTCCCGCAGTGTCCGAGGTGTTATTTCCCGAAAGCTTTGACGGGGCAAGCGAGGCTTTCAGCGTAAACGTCACAGCCGCGTCGGTGAACTTGCCGTCCGCGTCTGTCTCCTCGGTTTTGTTCCTGCTTATTTTAACGGTCCTTTTGGCGCTGTCCGCTTCAACCGTGATCCCGTCCATGTATTCGGTGACGAAATCAGCCGGGACAAACACCTCGCCCGACGAAAAAACGCAGTCTCCCGAAAGGCGTATTTTCGTGCCGGATACCGTGCAGTCGGCATCGTTCGCCTTGAAGGAAACGTATTCCTCATTGCCCGTTCCGGCGGAGTCCGATGCGCCGTCGGCAAGGATGAATCTCATCTCGGACGAGTCCCCGGTCTTCGACATCAAAGCCATATCAGCGATCCTCGAAAACGAAACGTAGAGCTTTCCGCCGCGGTAAGCGTTTTTCTCCGACACCCTGACGCTTTCCCTGCCGTAGGTATATTTCATTGAAGAGCCGATTTTATCGGGCGTGCTGAAAAAATAAACCGCAAACAGCGCCGCGCATATTCCCGCAAGAAGCAGGAAAAGCACGAGAAAAAGTATCAGTCTGCCGCCGAGTGCGGAATTTCGCCTTCCCGGTTCGCCGCGATACCCGGAAGGTGCGCCGCGCCTTTCTTCGTAATGCCCCGCGCCCTCCGGTCTTGCCCATCCGCGTTCGCCGTTATTTCCGTTCATATAATCTCTCCTTCGATCCGAATTCGCCGCAGCTGCGGTGCTCTCGGGAAAAGTTTGCCTCATTCGATACGATTGAATTCATCCGTTTCGCTTTTTTGACGCTTTTGTTTCGACGATCATGAAATACGGGCTGTCCGGCGAATTCAGCATACAGAATTTCGCCGTGCAGTAGACGTAGCGCGACAGCGACGAAAGAAACCGCTCGATCTCCTCGCCCTCGGCGCGGCCCTCGGGATGTCCGGGGTAAACGGCGATGATAAGTATCGCGTCTTCTCCGAGAAGGGATATCGCCGCCTCGACCGCGGGAAGTGTCGTTTCGCGCATTGTGGTAAGCGCTTTGTTTCCGCTTCCCGGCATATAGCCGAGGTTGAACATTCCCGCCTTTATCGGTCGGTCGATGTAATCGCGCATCAGGTGATGCGACGCATGGATCAGCGTATAGTTCTCCGGGCATCCGGAAGAGGCAAGGCGCTCTCTCGTCGAGACGAGCGCCTTCTCCTGTATATCAAAAGCAAAGACATGACCGCGCTCTCCGACCGTCATTGACAGAAACTGCGTATCGTGACCGTTTCCCATCGTGAAGTCGGCGGCGCAGTCACCCTCGCCGAGATGTGCGAGAATAAATTTTTTCTGAAGATCGAGAAGATCAACCATAATGTACAATACCCCTTACAAGACAGGCTGCGGCAAACCCCGTGATGCTTCCGAAGGCGCGCTTCGAAAAACGTGCGTACGGCGCGCCGTAAAGGTATTATACACCAAAAATTCCTGCCTGTCAATTGAAGAGCGGGCGAAGCTGCTTTCCCTCGCGCATTGCCGCAAACGATCTTCCGACAAGCGAAAAATCCGCGACAAGCGAAAACGGCTTTTCGATCGGGGCATCCTGCCGCATCGGAACAAAAAACACGTTCTTTCTCATAAGAAGCCTGCCGATGTTTCCGAGGTTGGCGGATATCGCGTCATTTGAAGCAAGCGCGATCAGAAGAGGGCGCTCCGACCTCATGTGTGCCTTTGCCGCCATGCATACCGCCGTATCCGTTATCCCGCAGGCGAGCTTGGCGAGCGTATTCCCCGTGCAGGGAGCGATTATCATATATTCAAGCGCGATCTCCGGTCCGAGCCTCTCCGCTTCCTTTACCGTGTGTATTATTTCGCATCCGGCAAGCTCCGTTACCCGCTTTTTAAGCTCTTCGCTCGTTCCGAAGCGGGTATCGGTATCCCATACGCATTCGCTCATCACGGGGAGAACGTCCCAGCCTTCCCCGACGATTGAGCCGAGAGCCCGAAGGCTTTTCGAATGTGTACAGAAAGAGCCGCACATTGCGTATCCTATCATTTTTCAGTGACCTTGCCTTTCTTTTCTGCTCATTTTACAAAACCGCGGCGCCGCATCGGTCACAGCACGGCGAGAATCGCATCGCCGATTACCGCCGCGGCGCTCTCGGGAAAATACTTTCCCGGAAGTCCGGCTGCGCGCTTTACCGTTATCCCGTACCTTTCCGCGGCGGCGGAATCGATGCCGGAGGATGACGCGAGCTCCAGCACCGGCGTGTGAAAATCCATTGCGGAAAGAAAATCTTCCCCGATGACGCATGCGGGAACGGTATTGACCGCGCATTCCGTTTCGGGTGCGAGAGCGGCGCTTTCTCCGAAGGAAAAAGCCCGTGCTCCGTCCGCCCAAGCGGCGGCGCGTGCTTTTTCGCTGCGGCATACGACATTTACGCGGCTTCCGAGAAGCACAAGTCTGCGCGTAAGAAGGGAGGCGATCCTGCCGTATCCGAACACCGTAACGCCGAGGCCGAGAAACGGTCTGCACACTGCCGAGGATATCTCGAAAAGCGCGCCCTCCGC
>URSW01000188.1 GCA_900550625.1 uncultured Eubacteriales bacterium | reverse complement strand
CCCGTCGATGCGACGACGACATCCGACGCGCAGATTCCCGTGTGCTTTTCGACGAGCGCGCACATTCCCTCGGCTATCTCGATGCCGTTTGAATTGCAGGTGTTCGCATTCCCGGAATTCACGATGACCGCCTGCGCGTATCCGTCCGCCAGATTGGCTTTGGTCACGGTGAGCGGCGCACCCTTCACGAGATTCAGCGTATACACCGCGGCGGCGGATGCCTTCTTTTCGCTGACGATCAGCGCAAGATCGCTCTTCTTTCTGTTCTTCCTTATTCCGCAGTGAATTCCGCCCGCCTTGAATCCCTTTGCGGCGCAGACTCCGCCGCTTATCTTCTTTATATCATACATTGCAGTTATCTCCTTTCGTATTTCCGATGCGGTCAAAGGGAAAGTCCCTTTGACGCTTCGAGCCCGAGCGCAAGATTCATACATTCGATCGCCGCGCCCGACGCGCCCTTGCCGAGGTTATCGTATCTCGCGCACAGCAGGATACGTTCATCATTTCCGAAAACCGATATCTCCATGGCGTCGCTCCCCTCAAACGCTCCCGCCGAAAGAAATCCGCCCTCGTCCGATGCGTCCGCGTATCTCACGATGCCTCCGGAGTAGAGCGATCGGTATACTTCCTTTATATTTTCAATGCTTCCGTTCAGCTCCGATGCAAAGACCGGAACCGTGACCTCCATGCCGCTGTAAAAATCCGCAACGACCGGGATAAACGCGGGAGCGTTTTCAAGCGAGCAGACCTTCATCATCTCAGGGAGGTGCTTGTGCTTCTGCGTAAGCGCGTACTGCCTCGGAAACGAAAGAAGTCCGCTGCGCTCCGCGCTTTCGTATTCCGCAATCATCTTCTTTCCGCCGCCGCTGTATCCGGTCAGCGAAAACGCCGACAGGTGCGCATCCTTTTTGATGATCCCCGTCTGCGTAAGCGGCGCGACAAGTGCGCAGAAGCCGCTTGCGTGACATCCCGGAACGGCGATACGCTTCGAGGCGCGCACCTCGGCTTCTCGCTCCGGCGAAAGCTCCGGAAAGCCGTAGCACCATCCGGGAGCGGTTCGGTGCGCGGTCGATGTGTCGAGAATGACCGTATCCGAATATCCGGCAAGTCCGGCGCTCTCGCGCGCCGCGTCGTCGGGGAGGCAGAAAAACGCAGCATCCGCGGACTTTATCGCCTCACGTCTCGCCTCGGGGTCATGTCGGACCTCCTCCGGCAGGGTTATGACCGTGACATCGCTGCGGAGATTCAGCCTGTCGTATATTCTCAGCCCGGTCGTACCGCTTTTTCCGTCGATGAATACCTTTATCATTCTGTTCTGCTCCTTTCGGGAGGATCGCTTATGCATCGGTTTTGCATAATAATACGGTTTTTATCCGTTATTGATGAATATTATACACCGATTTGAATTATAATGCAATACCTTTCGAAAATAAATTTGCACAAATATGCGTTGCTTACCCGTCCGCGAGGCGGTAATTTGCATATATGCTGCAATTTGTGAATAAAAAGTCTATAATTATTCACATTCATTCTTCCCGCGGGGATTGACAACGGCTGTGTAATGTGCTATACTTTCCGATGTAAAATAAAAAGAAGAGTAGGACACCGCGCGTGAAGTGCCGCCGGACGGGGAGTTGCCGGTCGGACGAAAAGGGCTTGCCATTGCGGTTCGGTGTCCGCATCCCGCTTCGCATATACTCGGACATTACCCTCCGGGCCTGTGCTGACGGGCATCTTCGGAGGGAGTTTTTTATGAAGAAAACAAAAAGCCTCCGGGTGATCGCCTGTGCCGCCGTCTGCGCGGCACTCTCAATCGTACTCGGAAAATTCGCCGCAGTCTCGATCGGCAACACGATCCGCATAAGCTTCGAGAACCTGCCGATTATCTTCTGTTCGGTCGCGTTCGGTCCAGCCGTCGGCGGGGCGTGCGGCGCCGTCGCCGATCTGCTCGGCTGTCTCCTGCGCGGCTACGACATCAATCCGCTGATCACGCTTGCCGCCGCCGCGATGGGCATCGTGCCGGGAACGCTGACGAAATATGTGTTCCGTTCGCGCACGGCGCTTCCCGTTGCGACCTCGGCGCTGGCATCGCACGCAGTATGCTCCGTGGTGCTGAAAACGCTTGCTCTGCACATCGCGTATGCGGCTCCGCTCGGAGCGCTCTTCGCCCAGCGGGGACTGACCTATGCCGCGATCGCTCCGATCGAAGCGTATCTGTGCATACTTATAATGAAGAACGGTGCCGTAAAGAAGGAGCTTGCCGCAAACGACCGTGAGAAAGATATGCATCACGGCAAAATTCGGGATCGAAAAGCGATCGGAGAGAGAAAATGACTTACGACGAGGCTGTTGAGTACATACATTCGGTATCATGGAAAGGCAGTGTCCCGGGGCTGAGCCGTATAACCGAGCTTTGCAAAAGGCTCGGCGATCCGCAGAAAAAGCTACGTTTCATTCACATCGCCGGAACCAACGGCAAAGGCTCCGTATCGGCGATGCTTTATTCCGTTCTGAACGCCGCGGGGGTACGCGCCGGGCTTTTCACCTCGCCGTATCTCGTAAAATTCAACGAAAGGATGTCCGCGCTCGGGCACGATATCTCCGACAGCGAGCTTGCATCGGTCGTTGAGGCGGTACGCCCCGCCGCAGACTCAATGGAGGATCGGGCGACGGAATTCGAGCTCATAACCGCGTGCGCATTCGAATACTTTGTAAGGAAGGGCTGCGACACGGTTGTTCTCGAATGCGGAATGGGCGGCAGGCTTGATTCGACAAACGTGATCGGTGCTCCCGTGATCTCCGCGATCACGAACATCGCGCTCGACCACACCGGATATCTCGGCGATACCGAAGAGAAGATCGCCGCCGAAAAGGCGGGGATAATCAAAGGCTCGCCCGTCGTATGCGGAACTGTCGGCAGCGGCGCCGAGGACGTGATACGAAAAAAATGCGCCGACGAGGGATCGCCGCTCGTCTTCTCGCGCGACGCGGACATTTCCGACGTCCGGCTCGGGAGAGACGGTATCTCGTTCACCTTTGAAGGAGAGGACTTCTCTGTTCCGCTCTGCGGAATGTACCAGACCGAGAACATCCGCACCGTATTGTGCGCGCTCCGTCTGCTCAGGCAGGCGGGATACTGCATCGGAAACGGCGCGCTGCGCCGCGGCCTTGCCTCCGTCCGCTGGAAGGGCAGATTCGAAACCCTGAGCACGTCTCCGCTCGTCATATTCGACGGCGCGCACAATCCCGACGGCGCGCGCTTCACCGAAAAGACCTTCTCCGCGCTTTATCCCGGAGAGCGCGCGGTAATCGTCACCGGTGTAATGGCTGATAAGGATTACCGCGACATTGCCGATTCCTTCTCACGCATCTGCGACCGCGCGTTCACGATCTCGCCGAATAATCCGCGCGCGCTCGGTGCGGCGGCGTATGCCGATGCTCTTTCCGAGGCGGG
>URSW01000187.1 GCA_900550625.1 uncultured Eubacteriales bacterium | reverse complement strand
GCGCCGCCTATTACAGAAACATTTCGGGCAGGGTTTGGGGAGAGCGCGAAAATTACGATCTTATGATCTCGAGCGAGATCGGAATCGAAAGCAGCGCGGACATTATCTGCAAATACGCGGCGGCAAAGGAAAATGCGGACAGGGCTGCCCGATAAATACCGACCCACACAGTGCACGCAAGAAGGAGTTCGGCAAATGCCGAACTCCTTCTTCGCTTATTTGTTTAAATCCTGAATGGCGATGCTGTCAAAAATCAGCCCTGTTCCGCCGGGCTCTCGCCGTCCGTGTCGGTGCCCGTTTCGCTCTCCGCCCCGGTATCGGTCGAAGGCTCGGTGTCGGTTGAAGGTTCGGTATCCGTTGAAGGATCGGTGCCGCCGGGATTTCCGATCGGCTGTCCGACCGTGTATCCCTCCCACTCGGCAAATGCGCGGATCATATACACGATATCCGTCATGTTTATGTTGCCGTCGCCCGTCAGATCTCCGCACTCAGTCTCAAAATCGCCGAGCTCGGCTCCGATCGTATAGCGGATATAGTACACAAGATCCCTCATATCGACCTTGCCGTCAAAATAAACGTCGCCGGTAATACGCTGAACGCTGTCGTCGCGCGTCCACACCGCGTAAAGTACCGCGGATGCATTTTCCCTGTAAACAGCGTTATCGGGTGCGGTATAGACAGCCTCCGTGCCCTGCTCGACAGCCCAGCCGCCGAAGGTGTACCCGTATCTCTCGACACCGTCGCAGACAAGAACAAGCTCTTCATTGATATGCTTCGGCTGAGGTGTCAGACGGCTTGCGCATCCGGTGACATATTCGACGGTGTAGATCGCGCCGGAGACATACTCGCAGTAATCAAGCACACACCATCCGCCGGGAATCCTTCCCCAAACATACGATGCGGTTGACACCGCCTGGGTCACGGTGATCTCGGTGCCGTCGGCAAGCTTATCGGCGACGGGATATGAGGTATCGGGACCCGTCCGCACATTGAGCGATATCTCGCTTGCGACGCGCCATATCTCAAACGCGCTCTCCGGCTCGGTCGCATTGTATTTCGGCCAATACTTTTCCTTCGCGGAATTGCCGCGGGCGACGGAGCGCTCCTCGCGCTTGTCGGGAATCTCAAAATTATAGCACCAATAATATCCCGCATCGTATGCACCCTGATCGGAATTTTCCACCGTGTAGACGTAGTTCCAGACCTTCGGATAGAAATTCTGAAGCTCGTATTTGAGGTAGTAAAGCTGAGACATAAGCTTTGACGGATCGTAGCCGTTTTTCACACAGAACTCGCGGAGTTTCGTCCAGCGTCCGCTGCCCTCCGCTATATCGTGCCACTGACAGATTCCGTAGCTTGTTCCGTTATCTCCGAGCGCCTCGGGATTGAAGCCGGATTCCATCTCTATATTGGCAAGGATGCCGCACGCTGCCGCCGAATTAAGCTTCATATCTCCCGTGAGGAAATCATAAATTATATCAACATTGGAGCGTTCGGTGCCTTTTGCGGGCTCGTCAGCAAGCACCGCAACGAAAGGAAAAATCATAAGGAGTGCAAGGAATGTACCGAGAATTCTTTTTTTCATTATGTAGGTTGCCTTTCTCCGGACAGCGCTTAATTCACATGCGCTTTTCGTCCGATCCTATATAAGATATTATAACACAATATGCGAATTTTTCAAGTATATATTCCTTAATTACACAAGGATAAATAAGGAATAAGAATTCGGCGGGATTGATTTTGCGCACTTTGTGTGATATAATTTATGCGGACGTGACGCGCCCGGTTTTCCGGACGCTCTTACATAATAAAAACGGAGCGCCGAATGTGCTCCGGACGACAGACCCGAAAGGAAAGCTCAAAATGAAAAAACTTGTAATGGGCAACGAAGCGATCGCATACGGTGCCCTTGCCGCGGGCGTATCCGTAGTCACCGGATACCCCGGAACGCCGTCCACGGAAGTGCTCGAAACAGTGGCAAAGCTCAAGAAGCGCGGCAGACTGCCCGACGTTTACGTTGAATGGAGCGTAAACGAAAAAACTGCCCTCGAGGTCGCGGCGGGTGCATCCTACTCGGGCGCACGCACGCTTGTAACAATGAAGCAGGTGGGGCTCAACGTAGCCTCCGATCCGCTTATGTCACTCGAATACGTCGGACTTCGCGGCGGTATGGTCATTCTCGTTGCGGACGATCCCGGTCCGATATCCTCGCAGACAGAGCAGGACACTCGCACCTTCGCCTCTTTCTCAAAGGTCCCGGTATTCGACCCTTCCTCACCCGAAGAAGCGTTTGCGATGATGCCGGAGGCATACAAGCTTTCGGAGAAATACGAAACGCCCGTGTTCATGCGTCCTACGACGAGAATATGCCACGCAAACGCGACGCTCGAAATCCCCGAAGCGTTCGAGGCAAAGAAAGCCGACGGATTCATAAAGGACCCGTCAAGATGGGTCATCTTTCCCCGTCTTTCGTATGCAAATCATAAAAAGATAGAAGAGCGGAACGCCGCCCTTTCCGATACGCTTTCATCATACGGAAGAAACAGCGTATCAGGCAGCGGAAGGCTCGGCATCGCCGCAGGCGGAGTCAGCGTCGCCTACGCGCTCGAAGCGCTGTCGCTTCTCCGTGCCGAAAACGGCGAGATCCCCGATATAAAATTCATGAAAACGGCGACCCCGTTTCCCTTCCCCGAAAAGCTCGCCGCGGATTTTCTCCGCGGTCTCGACGAGGTTCTCGTTTTCGAAGAGCTTGATCCGGTGATTGAACGCGCGCTCGCCTTCACTGCGCACAAATACGGGATCGGCGTGAAGATCCTCGGAAAGCTGACAGGAGACGTTGCGTGCGCCGGAGAAAATTCCGCAGAAAGCGCCGCCGCTGCGTTTGCGAGATTTTTCTCGGTCAAAGCGCCCGAATTTCCGAAGCCCGTCGACATGCCGCTGCCCGTTCGCCCGCCCACGCTATGCGCGGGATGTCCGCACCGCGCGTCCTTCTACGCCGTCAAGCAGGCAATGAAGGGACGCCGCAGCGTATTCTGCGGTGACATCGGCTGCTACACGCTCGGAAACGCCGCGCCTCTCGAGATGACGGACACCTGTCTCTGCATGGGTGCGGGAATCACGATTGCACAGGGAATAAAGCGCGCCGGAGACGACGCGATCTGCTTCTCCTTCACCGGAGACTCGACCTTCTTCCACACCGGAATGGTCGGGATCGCAAACGCCGTATACAACGGCACCGATATGGTCGCGGTAATTCTCGACAATTCCACGACCGCAATGACGGGGCATCAGCCGAACCCTAACACGGGAAAGCGCGCATCCGGCGAGATCGCCGAGGTCATCGACATTGAGGGCGTACTGCGCGCGCTCGGCGTGCGCGATGTGGCAACGGTCGATCCTCTCGATCAGGCGGCGGCGATCGAGGCGGTGCGCCGCGCCGCCGACGGCGAAAAGTACGTT
>URSW01000186.1 GCA_900550625.1 uncultured Eubacteriales bacterium | reverse complement strand
CTGCATCAGCACTTATAAGAGGTATCAGAGGATTTCTTCCCTTGCGGATGATATCAATCAGGTTCTGCACGGCGACAGCTCGATCGATTTTGATCATTATTCGGAGGGCGAGCTGAGCATCCTCCACAGTGAGATCTATAAGATGACGGTTCGTCTGCGTGAGCAGCAGCAAAAGCTCATAAATGACAAAAAATATCTGGCAGATTCCTTAGCCGACATATCCCACCAGATCCGCACACCGCTGACCTCGATAAATCTGCTGGTAGAACGGCTGTCGGCATCCGGTCTGACCGATGAGTGCAGGCATCAGCTCACAAATGAGCTTTACGAGCTGCTCGACCGCATCGACTGGCTGATCACCACCCTGCTGAAAATTTCAAAGCTGGATGCCGGAACGGTAAGCTTCAACAAAGAAACGGTCAGCTTGGCAACGCTGATAAAGAAGTCCTGTTCGCCCCTGCTCATCCCCATTGAGCTGCGTGGGCAGGAACTTATCATCCGCGCCGAGGGGGATTTTTATGGGGATCCCGCATGGACAAGCGAGGCTGTCGGCAATATTGTGAAAAACTGTATGGAGCATACTCCCGACGGCGGCAGAATCGAAATCAACGCAGCCGAAAACGCCCTGTATTCCGAAATCGTGATCAAGGACAACGGCACGGGGATTTCTCCGGAGGATCTTCCGCACATTTTTGAGCGCTTTTATAAGGGCAAAGATTCCGACGGTAAAAGCTTCGGCATCGGGCTTGCCTTATCACGCATGATCATTGCGGGACAGAAAGGCACCGTCAAGGCGGAAAATCGGAAAAACGAGGGCGCTATGTTCACTCTCCGCTTTTATAAGGGAACCGTCTGCCCGGCGGCTCCCTTTTTTCAAAGTGACGGATCCGTCACTTTGAAGTCACCGCCGTGTCATCCGTATAAAGTAAAATGAGGATGTAAAAAGCGAAAGGAGTGTTTCAGAATGGAAATATTGCGGGTTGAAAACCTTACAAAGGTATACGGAAAAGGTGAAAACGAAGTGCGGGCACTGGACGGCGTATCCTTTTCGGTGGAGAAGGGAGAGTTTGTCGCCGTGATCGGTCCGTCCGGCTCGGGCAAATCCACACTGCTTCACATCCTCGGCGGTGTGGACCGGCCTACAAGCGGCAGGGTGCTTATGGACGGTCTATGTGCAAAACGAGGAACAGCTTGCCATCTTCCGCCGCCGTCAGGTTGGGCTGATCTATCAGTTCTACAATCTCATCCCCGTACTCAATGTAACGGAAAATATCACGCTCCCCGTGCTTATGGACGGACAGAAGGTCAACCGCGACAGGCTCAAAGAGCTTATAACCACGCTGAAGCTCGACGGTCGTGAAAACCACCTGCCGAATCAGCTTTCCGGAGGTCAGCAGCAGAGAGTGTCCATCGGTCGGGCTCTGATGAATGCGCCTGCGGTGGTGCTTGCCGATGAGCCGACAGGAAATCTTGACTCCAAAAACAGCAAGGAGATCGTAGACCTTCTCAAGATTTCCAACGAGAAATACGGGCAGACGCTCATTGTCATCACCCATGACGAAAGCATTGCTCTTCAGGCGGACCGCATTATCTCCATTGACGACGGAAAAATCACGAGAGACGAGGTGATCCGCAGATGAATGTTTTCAACAAGGTCACCTTGGCTTCGCTGAAGAAGAATCGGACAAGAACCGTTGTTACGATCATCGGAATTATGCTCTCAGCCGCTATGATCTGCGCCTCAACGACCTTTGTTGCCAGTATGCAGAACTTTGTGCTGAGATATACGATCTACAAAACCGGAGACTGGCACGGTGCTGTTTATGACGCCGCATACAAGGATTATGAGGATATCGGCGGCTCCGGAAAGGTTGCGTCAGCCACCTATGCTCAGGTTCTCGGCTATGCAAGGATAAACAGCGCCAACGAGCGCAAGCCGTATCTGTATGTCCTCGGAGGCGACGCGGCGTCCGGATATTTTGAAACCATGCCCGTGCATCTTACCGCAGGAGAGCTTCCGAAAAGCTCCTCGGAGATCATTTTGCCGGAACACCTTGCCACTAACGGAAAGGTGAGCTATAAAATCGGAGATACCGTCACCTTTGAGGTCGGTGACAGAATTCTTGACAACAAAAGGCTGGGACAAATCAACCCTTTTTTCACCTATGACAGCGAAATTCAAGCCGAGGTGAAAAATGACGAAAAGCTCGAAAACACCGTGGCAAGGACTTACACGGTCGTTGGCATGTACGAAAGACCCGGATTCGAGAACACCGACGCTCCCGGATACACGGCGCTTACCGTAGCCGACAGAGGAGCGGACGGGCAATCGCCGATCGACTGCCATTTCAAAATGAAAAAGCCCTCTGCCGTATACGACTTTATGAAAGAGACGGGCTATACGGATGCCTATCGTTATGCCTACAACACCGATGTCCTTTTATATTCCGGGGTTTCGCGGTTTGACTCGGTTACCGCCACCCTTTACAGTCTTGCAGCTATTGTGATAGGGCTGATCGTCTTTGCATCCGTCTCTCTTATCTACAATGCATTTTCAATTTCCGTATCGGAAAGAACAAAGCAGTTCGGCCTGCTTTCGTCGGTGGGCGCTACCAAAAAACAGCTCAGAAGGATGGTCACATTCGAAGCGTTGACCGTCAGTGCCATCGGCATCCCGCTGGGCATTCTTGTCGGAATCGGCGGCATCGGCATAACGCTTCTTCTGCTCGGCGATAAATTCAGCTCCATCGTCGGTAAAGCGCATGTCCCCCTGCGGCTCTGCGTATCATGGGAGTCGGTCGTTATTGCCGCTGTGATCGCACTGATAACGGTGCTTATCTCGGCATGGATTCCCTCGAAAAGAGCCACACGGGTATCTGCCGTGGAAGCGATCCGCCAGAGCATGGATGTCAGGGCAGGCAATAAACCGGTAAAAACCTCAAGGCTCACTTATAAACTGTTCGGTCTTCCCGGGGTCATAGCCGGAAAGTATTACCGGCGCAGCCGTAAAAGGTATCGGGCTACCGTTGTCAGCCTGTTTATGAGCATTGTTCTTTTTATCTCCGCCTCTGCCTTCACCGATTATCTGGTGAAATCGTCGACGGGGGCATTATCCTCCGAACGATTCGACCTGAAGTACACGGCAGACCTTGATACTCCCGATTCAAAAACGCCGGACGAGCTGCTGGCACTCCTCTCGTCCGAGCAGAATATTACCGGCAGTGCATATGCCAAAAGCCTGTTTTTACAGGGCGACATCCCCCGCAAATATGTGACGGATACCTATATCAACCGTTTCGCCGATTTTGGCTCCGCAAAGGATAAAACCGACACGGATACCGTGGGAATATCGGGGTATCTGTACTTCGTGGATGATGCCGAATTTAACAGGTTGCTGAAAAAATACAGGCTCAGCGAAGCGGACTACTATAACAAAGAAAACCCTTTGGGCATTGCAATTGACAAAAATATTGAATTTGACCGGACACTTGAAAAGT
>URSW01000185.1 GCA_900550625.1 uncultured Eubacteriales bacterium | reverse complement strand
CGCGATTACAACTGCCGCACCATGCTTTGGTACAAGCTTTGGGACCGCGAGGAGCTCCCGGACGACATGACCATGGACAACGGTCAGGGCGGTCGCTGCGTCGATCCCTCCAACCCCAAGTACAGAGAGTACATCCGCGAGACGATGCACCGCCTGCTTTCCTCCGATGAGGGATGCTGCAACGCATACGGTCTCAAGCTCGACTATGCGTTCACTCAGCCGGTCGGAAAGGATGCGAAGTCCTACTCCGGCAAGTTCGGCGTAGAGCTGTTCCTCGATTACATCGCACTCATCCACGACTGCGCAAAGGCGGCAAAGCCCGAGGCGATCATCTCCGCCTCCCCCTGCCATCCGCTCTTCACGAATTATGTTGATCACGCGCGCCTCCACGACTACTATCCGGATCTCCGCCGCTGCTATGAGGAGTTCACGTTCCGCCGCGAGATCTACGATATCGCAATGCCCGGCGTGCTGTTCGACACCGACGGAAGCGCGTACAACACCCGCCGCGACACGATGAGGTATATGCGCCTCGCGCCGAAGATCGGCATTCCCGATCTGTACTGCATCACGGAATTCCCCTCGCTCACTCTTTCCGACGACGATTGGGAGAGCGTTGCGGACATCTGGCGCGAGTACGGCGAGCTTATCGACCGCACCGTAGGCAAGGAATAAGGAAATCCCCCGCCGCCGTACGGCGCGCGGAAACAAAAAAACAGGAGCCTCAGGCTCCTGTTTTTTTGGAATGCTGAAAATAAAACACGGCGTTCGGAGGAACGCACCGGGGACTCCGTCCCCTAACACAGCATTGCGTTCAACCGAACCTGTACGTTCACTTGCTGTGTTCCCGAGTTTGACGCACGAGCGTCAAACTCCAAAGAAAATTTGAACTTATTCTTTTGGGCTCTGCCCCCAAGCCTCTGAGCGGGGGAAGCCCCCAGGACACGGTATTACGTTCTTCCGAACTTGTACGTTTACTTACCTTGTCCGCGAGATTAGCGCAACGCGCTAATCTCCAACGTGAGACCTGTATCTGTGAAGTTCAGCCGAATCTATAAGCTATCTTCCGAATTTAAGCGTTCTTCCGAGAGAAAGACCAACATCAATACTCTTCAGTTCAAAAGTTTTAGGGAGGGGGCCCGGGGGAATCCCCTTTGTCAAAAGGGGTTCCCCCGGTACTTTCCCATCCCATCTCACTCAAGCACGTTGCCCTTGGAATCGAAGAGCGGGAGCTTTTCGAGGTAGATTATATCGTGTCTGTCCTGTGCGTCGCCCTCGGCGAGGATCGCCATTTTTCCGGCGATCTTTCCGCCTGCTTCGGCGACAAGCTCCTCGAGCGCACGAAGGCTGTCGCCCGTCGAGATCACGTCATCGACGATCAGTATCCGCTTGCCCTTTATCATTTCGGCATCGGATTTATCCATATAAAGCTTCTGCTCGCCGCTCGTCGTGATCGAGCGCACGGTCACCTCGAAAACTCCGTCCATGTAAAGCTTCGGCGCCTTGCGCGCGAGGAAATACTTCCGGTTCCCCGCAAGGCGGGACATCTCGTGCGCAAGCGGGATTCCCTTCGACTCTGCGGTTATGATGTAATCATATTCGGGCGCGCGCGCAAGAAGCTCCTTCGCCGCCGCGGTCGTGAGCTCGGGATCGCCGAATATCACGAAAGCGGCGATGTAAACATCGTCGTTCAGAGGGCAGAGAGGAAGCGACCTCTCGAGCCCCGCAATCTTCATTGTATACTTCATACGAAATCCTCCTTCGTCCGCTTACGAGCGGAGCGTAATGCCGAACTTTCCGGCGAGATTTTTCAGTATCTTCTTGACCGCGCGGTCGGCCTCCTCATCGTTCATCGTGTGATCGGGCGAACGGAGCTTGACCGCAAAGGATACGCTCTTCTGACCCTCTCCGATCTGCGCTCCGCGGTAAACGTCAAACAGCTTGACCGACTCTACCGACGGCGACGCGGAGACGATCTCATCCTCGATCGCACCTACCTCGAGCTCCTCGCCGCAGACAAACGAGAAATCTCTCTCGAGCGCGGGATGCTTCGGCAGTGCGGTGAACGCGAAATCGGTGGAGTAAAGCTCCGCCATCGCGTCGAAATCAAGCTCGGCAGCGGCGGTTCGGTGCATGAAGCCGTAGCTTTCGGCGACATCCGGGTGAACCTCGCCGAATACGCCGAGTACACGGCCGCCGGCGCTGACCGCCGCGCAGCGTCCCGGATGGAACGTGGGATTGTCGCTTTCGGCGGTGTACCTGACCGCAATGCCCGACGCGCGCATGAGCGCGTCAACGATCCCCTTCATTCTGTAGAACACCGCTTCGTCCTTCCGGTCGGTGTCGTAGAAGCCGAGCACGATGCGCTTAGGCTCGTCGGGGAGCACGTTCTCCGTCGGGATGTAGACGGTCGCCATCTCGTAGAGGTACGCCGCGTGATTCTTCACGCTCTGGTTGTAGGCGAGCACATTAAGCATCGACGGGATCGCCGTCGTGCGCATAACCGAGGTGTCCTCGCCGAGAGGATTGGAGATTACAACGCTCTTTCTCTTATCCTCGGGCAGACGTATCTTGTCGTAGAACTTCGGTGAGATGAACGAGAACGTCTCGATCTCGTTCATGCCCATTCCGCAGAGCGCATTCTCGCAGAAGAGCGCGTACGACTGATTCTTCGTCCGTCCGCCGAGTGTAACTCCGCCGGAGGTGAGCGTCTCGGTGAGCGCCTCGTATCCGTATATGCGGATGACCTCCTCCGCAACATCGTTCATGCACGCGACGTCCGCGCGGAACGACGGCGGGATCACCGTGGAATCGCCGACGGTGAATTCGAGCGAACGGAGAGTCTCCTTCATGAATTCCTCCGAAATGTCGGTGCCGAGGAAGCGGTTTATCACATCCGCGTCGAGCTTTATCTCGGGAAGGGGTCTCGGATTCGGGTAAATGTCGATCACGTCGGATACGACATCGCCCGCGCCGAGCATCTCTACAAGCTCGAGCGCGCGGTAAAGCGCAGGGATCGTCTGCTCGGGATCGAGACCCTTTTCGAATCTCGAGGAGCTTTCGGTGCGCATGCCGAGCTTGCGTGCGGTGACACGCACGTTCGAACCGCAGAACGCCGCGCTCTCGAATACGACCGTCTCAGTGGAATCGGAGATGCCGGAGTTTGCGCCGCCCATGACGCCGGCAAGCGCGACCGGCTTGTGATCATCCGCAATGACGAGCATCGAGGAATCGAGCGTATGCTCGATATTGTCAAGCGTAACGTACTTTTCGCCGTCGGCGGCGCGGCGCACGTTGATGTCGCTTCCGTCGAGGCAGGCGTAATCGAATGCGTGCATCGGCTGACCGTACTCGAGCATGACGTAGTTTGTTATATCGACGATGTTGTTGATCGGGCGCACTCCGGCGGCGCGGAGGCGGCGACGCATCCACATCGGGGAGGGCGCGATCCGCACGTTCTTCACGACGGCTGCGCTGTAGCGGTAGCAAAGATCGACGG
>URSW01000184.1 GCA_900550625.1 uncultured Eubacteriales bacterium | reverse complement strand
CATCGGGCGGCGCATCGTCCGGTTCATCCGGCGCGTCGTCGGGAGTATCGGGAGTGTCCGGCGCATCGGGCAAGTCCGCAGCTTCGGGCGCGTCGTCCTCGGCGAAGATCCCGAACGTGGTCGAGTACAGTGCGAAGAACCTGAAGGGCAAGAACGGGGATCTGATGGACTATCTTTATTCCGCGCTCGGGTCGGGCGATATCACGGAGGCGCAGGCGGAGGAGCTCTTCCAGAAGTACAAGGGCACATACACGACGCGCAAGGAAGCGCTCAAGGCGGGCGCGCCCGAGGACACGCTGACGGAGGTGGCGTGGGATCACGCGCAGACATTCGGCCCCGAATACTCGTCCCGCTTCCCGGGAAGCACATACAGCGAATATCTCGAATACATGGTTGAAAAAGGGAGGAATCAGTGATGGGCGCATTCATGGACAGATACAACAGGATGAAGGGCATCGGAACGGTTCCCGACACCGTGCAGGCAGAGGGGGAGGATTCCTCCTCTGTTCCTGCATCGGAGGTGAAGCCGGGCGCGTTCACGGAGCGATACAACAAGCTTCTTGAGGCGCGCGCCGCGGACATGAGTCACTCGCTTTCGGAGTGGAGCGCGGCGAACGATACGCTCGCCCATTCATACGGCAGCTACAGCGTCGAGGAGCTTGCAAAGCAAACCGACGCTCTGCGCATGTCGGGCGAGAGTCTGAAGCAGAGGATTAGGGACTCCGGCTTATACGATGACGACACCGTGACCGCGCTCGGCGAGGGTATCGATTCATGGAACCGGGTACACGACATATACAGGCGTGATCTTGATCTCGCCGCGGGACGTGCGGAGAGGGAGCAGGCGACGGCTGAGCTTCCCGCGTCAAGCCTTCCCGTATACGGGCAGAATGTCGCGGAGACGCATCACGGAAAGGAGAGCTCTCTCGAGGAAAAGATACAGGACACTCAGGCAAACATTAAGATGCTTGAGATTCAGCTTGAAAAGAGCAAAGGGAAAGGCCCCTCGCCCGAGCAGCTTATGTCCGGCGATGCGGGAATCGATGGAAACGACAAAATCAAAGCACAGCTCAAGGAAAAGAAGAAAGAGCTCGAGCAGCTTCTGAAGGAGCGGCAGGAAAGCGAGATCGCCGAGTGGCGCGAGGAAAACGGGCTCTCGGACGGTTCGCACGTTCCGTCGTCGCCGGCGCAGGACGTTGAAGCTGTGCTCTCGGCGAAGTCGGAGAACTTCAATCCCGACGATAACAAGGACCCCTACGGAAACGATCTGCGCCCTGCGGTAAATACCGTAAACAATATCGCCAAAACGGGCGACCGGGTAAAGGAAGCCGGCGATCTTGCGATGTCGGCGTTCAGCGCGGGCATAGACCGCAACCTCGCCGATCTCGGTGATGCTGCGGTGACCCTGTACAAAACCGCGGAGGCTGCGGCACAGCATCTGGCGGGTGTGAATCAGACTCCGGAGCTCGGGAAATATTCCCCCGCGTTTGAGAAAGCTGAGAAGTCTCTGACAAAGCGGCTTGAGGATGCGGCGGTCGCCGGAATCCGTGCAGGAGACAACTATCTTCTGTCCGGCGACACCTTCGCCGATCGGTCGGAAAAAGATACCGTTATGCAGGATTATTTATACCGACGCGAGAACCGGACGCTCGGCAAGGCGGGAAATGTCATCGCCGATCTTGCGGAGAACTTCGGCTATCAGATGCCGAACATGCTTCTCACGCACGGCTTCGGACTGACGGGGCTTTCATCTAATGCGGCAACCGCGATTATGTTCGGAAGTCCCGCGTATGTATCGAACCGCCGCGAGCTGCTCGAGGAGGGGTATTCGAGCGCCGAAGCGGATCTGTACGGCAAGGCGGGATTCCTCATTGAGGGCGTCGGCGAGAGCCTGCTCGGCGATGCGTTCGGAACGGTCCCGGTGATCGGTCGCAAGCTCGGATTTTCCATGACCGAGAATATTTCAAATCCCATGGTGCGCGGCATTATGGTTTTTCTTGCCGAAGCCGGAGAGGAAGGTCTTGAGGAAGTGGCACAGAGCTTTCTCGAGGCGGCGGCAAAGAGTGCGATCACCGGAGAGGACTTCGAGCTTGACGCGCGTGAGGTGGCATATGAGGGCGCGCTCGGTACGCTTTCCGGCGCGATACTCGGTTCGTTTGGACTCAAGCAGAGGCTGCGCGCGGCGGGACAGGTACACGCGGCGGACGTTGACTATGTGAACACGCTTTCGGTAAACGCGGAGAGCATCGGCACGGCGGCGGAAGCTGAGGGAATGATTGCGGCGCTTGAGAAGCAGCGTGCGGCTTTATCGAAGATGACGGACGAGACGACGGGTGTCGAGGACACGGCGCGGCGCGTGAAGTATCTCGACACGGCGCTCGAGGCGCTTTCGGAGACGCTGAAAGAAAAATTCTCCCTTGCGGCGGAGATCACGCCTCAGGGAGGATATGAGGTAAAGGACAAGAGAAATCCGATCGAGAGGGCGAAGGATTCGCTTACGGCGGATGCGCGCAGTGCGGGGAGCGTGGAGCTTGCTCTTGAGGCGGCGTCCCGTGCGGCGGATGCGGACAGCGCCGCCGAGGCGATCGCGGCGCTTGAGATGCAGAGGCAGCGCATCTCTGAGCTCGGACGGACGGGATTCACCGCGCGGTATGAGGACCGCAAGCTGCTCGAGGCGGAGATGAAGCTGCGTGACCGCTTCGGAATAGACGGAACGTACTTCGGCGCATCGGTGGACGGAAAGTACACGCCCGAGGCGGACGGGGCGAGGTATTCGATAACCGACATTGTGGGCGAGGAGAGCGGAAAGAATTACGGCATCGGCGTATACCTTGACAGCAACGCACTCAACGGGCTTGACGAGGCGGGGCGGCGCGCGGAGATGCGGCGCTTTGTCGTAAATGAGCTTGCCGGGCAGAGCTTCACCGCGTATGACGGGAACACTCCGACGGAGATCACGTTTGCACGTGCCGACGACAAAATGCTGAACAAGCAGGGCAAGAAAAAGAAAGTGCTCCGCGAGTTGTACAACAAGAACAACTACAGCGAGGTAAAGCAGGAATCGGTCATGCTTGCCGACGAGCTTATCGAGGCTTCCTCATACGACAATAAGCGTCCGTCAAACTATTCCCACGGCTGGCTTGATAATTACGGTCAGAGTGATTGGGAATACAGAAAGGTTTATGTCAAAGAAAAAAACGGCGCCGTGTGGGAAGCAACGCTCAACATTGCAAACACGGCGGACGGAAGAAAAGTTCTCTATGACATAGACAAAATAGAAAAGGTGGAGGGGCCCATCAAATCAGGCCCAGCAACCACCGACAACAGTATATCACAAAATAACGCCGCTGTCAACAGTCAGTATACGCAGGAAAGCGAAAATGATGCAGCGGACACGGCAGAAAACGGCGCGGACACGGCGGAAAACGGCGCGGACGAAGGCGATTTTGCAGTTGACCGCGAAAACTCGGACGACAGCGCTGCGTTCAGCGACGAAGCGCTTGACCGCGAGGGATACACTCCGACGG
>URSW01000183.1 GCA_900550625.1 uncultured Eubacteriales bacterium | reverse complement strand
CGATGGAAGCCGCCGCCAAGCCGATGATGGACGAGCTGTGCCGGAAGGCGGAATGCGGCACGGTTCTCAACGTTCCGATCGGCATGGTGCCCGAATCCGACACGGCAAATCTTGCGATCATGTCTTACGATCCCAAGGTTTATTCCAAGGGCAGAAGCCCGCTCGAGGCGATGTCGATGGGCATCGATCTCGGCGAAGGCGATGTTGCGATCCGCTGCAATCTCGTCACGCTTTCCGAAGAGGAGGATCGCTACGAGGATCGCCGCATTCTCGATCACAGTGCGGACGAAATAAGCACCGAGGAGGCGGACGAACTTGTAAAAGCGCTCAATGAAGCGCTTCCCATGGACGGACGGCACCTTTACACGGGTGTAAGCTACCGTCACTGCCTCGTCTGGAACGGCGCTCCCGCGGTTTACGATTTTACGAGGCCGCACGACATTCTCGGTCAGGTGATCGGAGACAAGCTCCCGAGAACCGACGACGGCGGCGCGCAGTTCCTCGAATTCATGAAGAAAAGCTACGACATACTCGAAAATCATCCGATCAACGTAAAGCGCCGCGAGCGCGGGCTGAAGCCCGCCAACTCCGCATGGCTCTGGAGCCCCGGCACCAAGCCCGCGCTTCCCTCCTTCACGGAAAAGTGGGGCATAAAGGCTTCGGTAATCTCCGCCGTCGATCTCATAAAGGGAATCGGTCTCTGCGCGGGAATGGATGTGATCTCGGTCGAGGGTGCCACGGGAAATTACAAAACCAACTATGCGGGCAAGGCGGACGCGGCGAAGAAAGCCTTCGGCGACGGCTCCGATTTCGTATATGTTCATGTGGAAGCTCCCGACGAATGCGGACACCGCGGTGAGATTGAGAACAAGGTATACTCGATCGAAAAGATCAGCGAAGAAATTCTACGCCCCGTGTACGAATATCTCAGGGAATGCGGCGAGGATTTCAAGATAATGGTTCTTCCCGACCATCCCACTCCGCTTGAGATACGCACACACTCCTCCGAGCCCGTGCCGTATTTCATCTACGACAGCCGCCGCGAGCAGGACGGAGTACAGTGCTTCACCGAAGAAAACTGCGCTGCCGTGAACAATTATCTTCCGAACGGATACGAGCTGCTCGGACGCATGATCGAAAAGAATTGAGGTGATCACATGGACGAAAACAACACGGAAATGAACGGAGTCGGCGAAGAAGGGTCCGCCTTTGTTTCGGAGCTTGAGGAATCTATTGGACTTCCAAAAAAGGAGAACGCCTCCGGTACGGCAGAGCCCGAGTCGATGAAAAACAAAAAATCCGCCGTCGCGTCCGTATTCGATATTGTCGAGATGTTCTCGATCTGCGCCGCGGTGATACTTCTCCTCTTTACCTTTGCGGTAAGGCTGACGGTCGTTGACGGACCGTCCATGCAGAACACTCTCGTTGCGGGCGATTATCTTCTTGTGCAGGAGCTCGGGTACAAATATGAACGCGGCGACATTATCGTCGTGCAGGATCCCTCCGCATTCGGCTACACAAAGCCGCTTGTCAAGCGCCTCATTGCAGTGGGCGGCGACACGGTCGACATCGACGATCACGTTGAGCTTGACCCGCAGACGGGAGAAAAGAAGTATGTATTCACGGTAAAGGTGAACGGCGAAATTCTTGACGAATCCGCATACATTCATCTCGACGAGGAAAACTACGCAAAAATTTCGACCTACTCCTTCCCGATAACGGTCGAGGAAGGCAAGATCTTCGTTCTCGGAGACAACCGCTATCACTCGGCGGATTCCCGCGTGGGTGTCATCGGTCAGATAGACGAGCGCTGTGTCGTCGGTCATGCGGTCATGCGTGTTCTCCCCTTCGACAGAATAAAGGTATTCGGCTGATCGCCGTACACGAAAGGAAGACTATGCCGTCACAGAATATACAGTGGTTTCCGGGGCATATGGCGAAAACGCGCCGTCTCATCGGAGAGAACCTGAAGCTTGTCGATATTGTGATCGAGCTTTGCGACGCAAGAATCCCGAGAAGCTCACGAAATCCCGAAATAGAAACGCTCTGCCGCGCAAAGCCGAGGCTTACGCTTCTTACGAAGTCCTCGCTCGCCTCTCCCGAAGCGACAAAGGAATGGATCCGCGCGCTGTCTCTGCGCGGCGCGAACGTCATGGCGATAGATTCCCAGAACGGATACGGGATATCGCAGATCGCGCCGAAGGTGAGAGATATCCTCTCCGAAAAGATAAAAAGATATGAGGAAAAAGGCGCGGTCGGAAGAAGCGTGCGCGCCATGATAGTCGGAATCCCGAATGTGGGAAAAAGCTCGCTCGTAAACCGTCTGACCGGTGCAAAAAAGGCAAAGGTCGAGGACAGACCCGGCGTCACGCGCGACAAGCAGTGGGTGCCGACCTCGATCGGGATTGATCTGCTCGACACGCCCGGCATCCTGTGGCCGAAGTTCGACGACCGCGAAACGGGCGAAAATCTCGCGTTCACGGGAGCGATAAAGGACGATATCCTCGACACGGAGGAGCTTGCGGCAAGGCTCTGCATGAAGCTGCTCGACTGTGCTCCGCAGGCATTTCTCACGAGATACAAGCTTGACGAAAAAGCTCTCGAAGGGCTTGAAATGTGGGAAATATTCGAATCCGTCGGAAGAAAGCGCGGATTTCTTATATCGGGCGGTGAGATCGATTACGACCGCACCGCAAACGTGATTCTCGACGAATTCCGCTCCGGCAAGCTCGGTCCGATAACTCTCGAAAAAGTCCGACTTCAGCAAAGCATCTGAGGACATCCGCGGCGAAAATCAAAAAACATTCGGTATTACAATACCGTGAAAGGAATCAGCCATGCTCGACGGTGAATTCGATCTGCGAAAGCGCAGCGAAAGCATAAAGATCATCTGCGGCACCGATGAAGCGGGGCGCGGTCCTCTTGCCGGTCCCGTTGCGGCGGGAGCATGCATACTCCCCGACGGATACATCCCCGAAGGTCTTGACGATTCCAAAAAGCTGACCGAAAAGAAGCGCGAGGCGCTGTACACGCAGATCACCGAAAACGCTCTCGCATGGGGAATCGGTCTTGCAAGCGCCGCAGAAATAGATGAAATAAACATTCTCAACGCATCCCTGCTTGCAATGCGCCGCGCAATCGCGGCGACGGGTGTGACACCCGATCTTGTCCTTGTGGACGGATCGGTAAACCGCGGCTTTGACATAAGATCGGAAGCGGTCATAGGCGGGGATGCGAAAAGTCCGTCGATCGCGGCGGCATCGATTCTTGCGAAAGTAACGCGCGACCGCATCATGGCGGAGCTTGACGGAAAATATCCCGAATACGGCTTTGCACAGCACAAGGGATACCCTACCCCGGCGCACAAGCTTGCGGTATACGAATTCGGTCCATGCCCCGAGCACAGAAGATCGTTTCTCTCTTTTCTCGAAAGGGACCGCGCCAGACTCGAAGCAAAGCTTGCCGAAAAGAAGGCGGCGGAAGGCTGATGCGCTCTTCCGGAGGATTATCCGATGAACAGATATGAACTCGG
>URSW01000182.1 GCA_900550625.1 uncultured Eubacteriales bacterium | reverse complement strand
CCCGCCGAAGTGGCTTGATGTGGATACCGACAATTTCACCGCGAAGATGATCATGCTTCCCGAGCGCGCAGACGTTGACTTCCCGTTCGAGGAACAGCTTATCATCGAGCTTTATTCCAAGTAATAACCTGCCTCGCCGCTCTTGTCCGCGGTGCGCGGCAGGCGGCAAACCGGATGAACAATCCGGTCGGATACGAATTGGCAAACGTAACTATTTATTGATAAAAACGGAGGGTTATTATTTATGATAGAAATTGAAAAGCCGAATATTTCGACTGTCCCTTCTGAAGACGAGAAAAACGTAAAATTCGTTGTCGAACCTCTTGAGCGAGGCTACGGCGTTACCCTCGGAAATTCTCTGCGCCGCGTGCTGCTCAGCTCGCTTCCCGGCGTTGCGGTAACGAACATCAGAATTGACGGAGTTCTCCACGAGATCTCCACCATAACCGGTGTTAAAGAGGACGTCTGCGAGATCGTTCTTAACGTAAAGGGCATTACTGCCAAGCTTTACGGAGATTCGATCCCGAAGACCGTCGTGATCGACGTTACCGGTGCCTGCGAAGTGACTGCGGGCGATATCAAGTGCGACTCGGATATTGAGATTCTCAATCCGGACCACCATATCGCAACGATCAGCGACAATGTGCGCTTCTACATGGAGCTCACCTTCGACAGCGGACGCGGATATGTTTCTCAGGAGCGCAATAAGCAGCTCTATTCACTTCAGAACGGCGGTATTACAGCGCCGATCGGGACTATTTTCACGGATTCGATCTACACTCCGGTCTATAATGTTAACTATACCGTTGAAAACACCCGTGTAGGCAACATAACCGATTATGACAAGCTCACGATCGAGGTTCTTACAAACGGTGTTATCACGGCGAAAGAAGCGGTTTCTCTCGGAGCCAAGATACTCAATGAGCATCTCAACTTGTTCGTTGATCTGTCGGACGAGGCGAAGAATGCGGAAATCATGGTCGAGCGCGAAGAGACCATCAAGGAGAAAGTCCTTGAGATGACCATTGAGGAGCTTGATATGTCCGTTCGAAGCTTCAATTGCCTGAAGCGTGCGGGCATTGATACGGTTGAGGATTTGACCAACCGCACCGAGGAAGACATGATAAAGGTCAGAAACCTCGGAAAGAAATCACTTGAAGAAGTTATACAGAAGCTTCACTCTCTCGGACTTGATCTGAAGAGCGAAGAGGAGTAACGCTGTGCATCCGGCACACTCAAACTTAAAAGGAGGACAATGAAATGCCCGGTACAAGAAAACTCGGCAGACCGACCGCGCACCGTCAGGCTATGCTTCGCGGAATGGTAACCTATCTTCTTGAGAACGGTTCCATTGAGACGACCCTGACCCGTGCTAAGGAAGTTCGTGCAATGGCCGAGAAGATGATAACGCTTGGAAAAGCAAACACTCTCGCAAGCCGCCGTCAGGCTCTTGCGTACATCACGAAGGAAGATGTAGTTTCTAAGCTTTTCGATCAGATTGCGCCCAAGTATGCAAATACAAACGGCGGATACACTCAGATCTATAAGCTCGGACCTCGCCGCGGAGACGCTGCGGAGATGGCTCTCATCAAGCTCGTTGATGTTGCTGAGTAATTCACCGAGAAAACGGTATAAACAGATTCCGTTGACGTGATCTTACAAAAAGCTGCAAGTGATTTCACTTGCAGCTTTTTTACGTTTACGGAGCGAGATGCTTATATTATATAACGGCAGCGATAAGATGAATCGGCAGAAGAATGCGGCGTGGATAAGATGCGAGAAACAACAGCGTGAGGCGCGACGGCGCGGATAATCCGCGAAACGCGGCGCTCAGCCATTTTTCGCGATTCTTATGGGCGGGAGATAACGTCTTATCGAAGCCTGTGCTTGCAGCGGCGGCTTTGAACAGACTCCGCCGATTCACCCTCCCCGCACGCGCTTCCTCCGATTCGCAGCACCATTGATTTGCCGAACCGCTGGATCCGCGCGATTCATCTTGCCGAACGCGCCGCATCGTCGTTCTCGCTTCGCTCCGTAACCTTTGCCGGAACGCCTTCGTTCCGCCTTTCACTCTTCCCGTCGACTCCGCCGAAAAAACAGCCCCGGATTTTCCGGAGCTGTTTTGCTATGACATTGACGCTGCGCCGATGTGATCCGCGCAGGCTGCGGCATCCCCGATACCTTATTTCTTGAACTTCGAGTAGATCAGAGTGCCGACGATTGCCACAGCCGCGACGATCAACGCGATGACGACGTACATCGTGATATCACCGGTGACGGGGCTGACCTCTGCCGCATAGCAGGGCAGAGCGCAGGCGAGAAGAGCCGCAGCCGCAATAACTGCATTGATAAGTTTTTTCATCGTACTGAACTGCCTTTCTTTGATTATCTTGTCCGATCTGCACACCTGTATACCTGATGTGCAAACGGAAAACGTTTTTATCCGCCGGATGCGGTGCAGAGAGCCGCAATTTCCGATTTCGATGAGGCATCCGCCGGAATCCTGCGGAGAAAGCCTCAGTGGTTGATCGTTAAAGTGTAATCCCCGAATCCGGAACTGTAAATTACTACGACCTTGTAGGTTTCTCCGGGGTTCATGCCGCTAAGCGTTACGCCGTAGTTGTTTGAGCAATATCCGCGCGACACAACCTCATATCCGAGGTGGTCGTATACATACAGTCCGACGTGAACATCGCTCTTCATTTCGGTAATCTTAAAAAGGCATTCACCGTCGGACGGAGCCGTGAAAGAGTAAATGTTTTTCTGTTCTTTGAAGGTTATGCGGTCCGATATTTCAGTCAAGCCGCTGATATCGACGATGGGATTCTGTCTGCCGATCACAAGAGAGTAATCTCCGAATCCACTTGCATACTTTACCACTATACTATACTCTTCTCCCGCCTTAAGATCGGTTCCGGTTATTCCGTTATTATTTGAGCAGTACAGTTGTGATGATACTGTATATCCGAGACGGTCATACAGATAAATATTTGCATGAAAAGCACTCTGCATATTAGTTAGATCGAAACGGTACAGACCGTCAACCGAGGGCGTGAATGTGTAAGAATTGTACTGTTCCTTATACTGTATGCTGTCGCGGACTTCCTTGAAGGAGGTTACGTCGATTACGGGCTTAGGCTGACCGATCGTGAGAACGTAGTCTCCGAATTCGGTGTTGTATCTGACCTGAATCCGGTAAGTATCACCGGCTTTTGCATTCTGAATGCTGACACCGGAGTTATTCGAGCAGTTAAGCCGACGAGTCACATCCTCACCGAGACGGTCGAATACATACAAATCAACATGCACGCTGCTTTTCAGCTCCGATATGTCGATCCGCACAAGTCCGTCGTTCTGTGCGGTGTAGGCGTATTCATCCTTTTGTCCCTTGTAGGTTATGCTGCTCGTATAGGTGATAAACTCCACACCTGAGACGACCTTAATTGCCGGCTTTGCGGAGGGAACCGAAGACATCGGGTAACCGATGAGGTAGCTCTGCTTGTATCCGGTGGAATGGCGGATGAGGATAACGATATCCTTTACA
>URSW01000181.1 GCA_900550625.1 uncultured Eubacteriales bacterium | reverse complement strand
ATATCGGTACCGATATATGCAGGCTGTCTTTATTTTCTGACAAGGTATTTTTTCATATCGACGGCACATGCGATAAGAATTATAAGTCCTTTAATTATATACTGCATGTTCGCATCTATTCCGAGGAAGGTAAGCGCAACGAATATTATGCGAAGAAGCACTACGCCGATTATTACGCCTCTGATGCTTCCGATACCTCCGACGAAGGATACGCCTCCTATAACGCACGCCGCGATTGCATCGAGCTCGTAATTAAGTCCCGTGGCGGCGGAGTTTGAGGCTATACGCGCGGATTCGATAAATCCCGTAAGCCCGTACATTATTCCCGCGAGAACGAATACAAGGATTATCGTCCTTGTGACGTTTACGCCGGATACGTTTGCGGCTTCGGGATTCGACCCGACCGCAAACATATTTTTCCCGAATGTGGTCTTGTTCCATATAAACCACATTATGACCGTAAGAATTATCGCATACCATACATAGTTCGGAATCGGAGTTGATCCGACGGAGAGAAAGCTGCCCGCAATAAAATTCGTATACGATGTATCAAGCCCCGAAAGAGACTGACCGTTATTGCCTCCTATCATGAGGTACATAAGAAGTGCGCCGTATACAATAAGCTGAGTTGCCAGAGTGACTATGAACGGATGAAGGTTGAATTTGGCGGTGCAGAACCCGTTTATAAAGCCGAATACAGCACCTATCGCCACCGCAATCAGCAGAACGAGCCAGACGGGAAGCGCTCCTATATTCGGAAACATCTTGTTCGCATATGAAGATGCCTGAAGCAGAGAAGCCGAAACCACGGCTACAAGCCCGACGATTCTTCCTGCCGAAAGGTCCGTTCCGGTAAGGATTATACATCCCGCGATTCCGAGCGCGATCGGAAGATTCGCAGCTGAAAGCGATATTATATTTACGATCGACGGAACCGATAAAAACTTAGGCGTCGAAAATCCGATGATGATTATCGCGGCGATCATAAAAATATAAAGTGAATTGTTTATCAAAAATTCTTTCCCGAAAGATAATTTTTCTTTCCGGCTTTTTGCCCGGAAATCCTGAAGCTTTCCGGAAGGTCCTATTTTCTTTTTCACGTGAATCTCCTGATGCATTTCGGCTGAACCGGATTTTTGAGATGCGGAGCTTAATTACTCGAAGCATTCCGCAAGGTCAGACGTATTTGGCGGATAACTCCATTATTTCTTCCTGCGTTGTCTGTCCCGGAAGCTCTCCCGCGGCACGCCCGCCGGACATTACGAGTATGCGGTCGCATACTCCGAGCAGTTCCGGCATTTCGGAAGATACCATAATAACGCTTTTTCCGCTCGCAGCAAGATCGATTATCAGCTGATATATTTCGTATTTCGCACCCACATCGATGCCTCGCGTCGGCTCGTCGAGGAGCAGTATCTCGGGCTTTGTAAGCAGCCACCTTCCAAGGATGACCTTCTGCTGATTTCCTCCGGAAAGTGTCCGTATTTTCGTTTTTAGGGACGAAGTTTTTATTTTCATTGAGCGCACAGCCCACATCGTGTCGCTTTTCATTTTCGACGAGCTTAAAAATATCCCGCCGCTTCGGTAATTCTTAAGATTTGATATCGTGGTGTTTGCGATAATATCCAGAATCCCGAAAATTCCCGTCGCGCGGCGTTCTTCCGTCAGAAGAGCAAATCCGTTCTGAATAGCCTGACGGCTCGAACGGTTGTCGGCCCTTCTTCCGTGAACGGTCACGGTGCCGCTTTTCTTTTTCGCAATGCCGAATATCGTTTCGAGCAGTTCGCTTCTTCCGGCTCCGGCAAGCCCGGCGATCCCGAGAATCTCGCCCTCTCTGAGAGAAAAGGAAACATCCTTTACGTTCGAGTATGCGCCGCTGAGATTTTTCACATTTATAATTTCCTTGCCGGGAGTGTTTGACTTCGGAGGAAATCTGTTTGTGAGCTCTCGCCCGACCATAAGCTTTATTATTTTGTCCGTGGTCAGCTCCGATGCCTCCTCCGTGGCAACGTATTTTCCGTCACGCATCACCGTGACATCGTCCGAAATTTTCAGTATCTCTTCCATCTTGTGGGATATATATATTATACCCGCACCGCGCTTCTTCAGAAGATCTATTATTCTGAAAAGATGCTCTGCCTCCGTTTCGGTGAGAGACGATGTCGGCTCGTCAAAAACAATTATTTTTGAGTTGTAGGAAACCGCTTTTGCGATTTCGACCATCTGACGCTTTGACACGGATAAGCGCGACATGAGCGTATGAGGATCTTCATCTATTCCGAGATTGTCAAATATTTTCATTGTCTCTTCGTACATCTTTTTTTCGGAGATAACAAATCCGAGAGTTGTGGGATAACGTCCGAGCCATAAATTATCCGTGATGTTCCGTTTCAGCGCCTGATTCAGCTCCTGATGCACCATGGCAACACCGTTTTCGAGCGCATCCTTTGAATTTCTGAATTGAACTTTTTTACCCTCGAGAAAAATTTCTCCGCTGTCGGCATGATAAATCCCGAAAAGACATTTCATCAGCGTGGATTTTCCGGCACCGTTTTCGCCCATCAGCGCATGAACCGTTCCGCGGCGCACCTTCAGCGAAACATCATCAAGCGCACGGACGCCGGGGAAACTTTTCGAAATGTTCTTCATTTCAAGCAGTATATCGTTCATTTTTATCTCCGTTTCACCGCCGCGCTATTCTCCGAGATATTTTGAATACGAGATCCTTATTTTGGCTACTCCACTGTCAACATGATAATTTTCGGTGTTGCTCATTATGCTTTTACCCTCGATCCCGTTTGACGCGAGATGGGAAAGCGCCGCCGCCATTCCGTCGGCATCTTGCTTTATCGTTCCGGTCATTTTCTCGTCGGCGATATATTGACGTGCCGCATCGGTCGCGTCAACTCCGAAAACGGGTATCATCTTTCCGCTTCCCGTGTTGTATCCGGCTCCGTTGAGAGCGGAGATCGCCCCCTCCGCCATGCCGTCATTGTTGCATATAACTGCCTCTATCATGTTCTTGTTTGATTCGTTGTATGCAGTGAGCGCCGTAGTCATATATTCGTTTGCCGCCTGCGCCGACCATTTGCCCTGCTGATCCACGAGGTATTTGTTGGCGTTGGACGGGTCGTAGAATTTCAGCTTGCCTTTCCCGGACTCTTCGAGGACACGGTTTGCATCTTCGACAGAATACTGCGTTCTGTATATTGCTTCGTTGTTTCCTTCTTCTCCTTTGAAGAGAATATACGATATTTCACCGTCTCCGTTAAGATCAACCTTGTCGAAATTCTCGGCAATGTATTCGCCGATCATTTCTCCCTGAAGGTGCCCGGCCTCTGCGGCATCGGTTCCGACAAACGCACATTTTTCATAGCTTTTCACAACATCGTCAGAAACCTCGCGGTTGAAGAATATAACGGGAATCCCCGCATTCTTCGCCAAGGACACTATACCGTTTGCGGCATCGTTCGAGCCGGTATTAACGATATTTACCACAATCACCTTCGCACCCTTTGTTATCGCTGTCTGAACCTGCTCGGTCTGCGTCGTCTGATTGCT
>URSW01000180.1 GCA_900550625.1 uncultured Eubacteriales bacterium | reverse complement strand
GTTTGACGCGCGGCGTCAAACTCGCGGACACGGTAAGTGAACGTGCGGTTACAGATTAACGTTATACCGTGTCCTATTATACCCGCTTTTTTTGCGAAAGTAAAGCAATTTCGCGTATACCGGAGCGTCATTTTGCAGATACTCTTTGAAAAGGGAAAGGAGCGCGCGTTTTCGCGCGGTTCGGTATGGGTAATAAAAAAAGCGCAGGCTTGATCTTTCCGGCGGATCGTATATGGATCAATGCATCGGCGAGTGCGGTCGGATGCGAGGAGGCATCGGGGCCTCTCGGCGCATACTTTGATATCAAAGGGGATAAGGACGCGCTTTTCGGAACAGAAACCTTTGAAAAAGCCGAGGCAAAGATGCAGTATCTCGCACTTTCGTGCGCTATGCAGAAAGCGGGTGTCGGGGAAGAATCCCTCGGGATGATATTTTCCGGCGATCTTCTCAATCAGTGCGTAAGCTCGGCATACGGACTTCTCGATTACAATGTGCCGTTTATCGGGCTGTTCGGCGCGTGCTCGACCTGCGCGGAGGGACTTCTCGAGGCGGCAGCTTTCTGCCCGTCTCAGGTGAAGTGCTGCGCCTGCGTGACATCATCACATAACTGTACATCGGAAAGACAGTTTCGCTTCCCGCTCGAATACGGCGGGCAGAGACCGCCGAGCGCTCAGTGGACTGTCACCGGGTCCGGTGCGTTTATCGTTTCATCGAAAAAGTGGAGCGCGTCCGGCGGCGCCGATGTCGAAATTGCCGATGCCATGGCGGGGATATCCGTGGATTACGGAATAAACGACGCGAACGATATGGGAGCGGCTATGGCTCCCGCAGCGTACAGCACGCTTGACCGCTATTTCAGGGCGACGGGAAGCCGCGGAGCGGACTACGATCTGATCGTGACGGGAGACCTCGGACGGCGCGGATCCGAGCTGTTTTCGGCGCTGTGCAGTGAGGGCGGGTACGATATTTCGCGGTGCCGCGCAGACTGCGGAGAGCTTATCTACGATATCGAAGCGCAGGACAAGCACTCAGGCGGCTCCGGCTGCGGCTGCAGCGCGGCGGTTATGGCATCGTATATTGTTCCGGGGATGCGCGCGCGCCGTTATTCCAACGTGCTTTTTATAGGAACGGGTGCGCTCATGAATCCGCAGGCGCTTATGCAGGGCGAAAACATAGTCGGTATCGCTCACCTCGTTCACCTCAGAATTTCCGATTAACAAAGCGAAAAAAGCGATCCGGCGCACGGACTGCGGCGGTAACACGAAACCGTACCGTCATGGAAGCTGTCCGCCGTGCGCGGCAGATTTTACGGAATGCGGACGTGCCGTGGACGCGGTTGTTCGAAGAAAGGCAGAGAATCTATGTTTGCTGAATATCTGAAGGCTTTTGTCATAGGCGGACTTCTGTGCGCGATCGCGCAGATACTGATAGACAAAACAAAGCTCACACCCGCGCGCATACTTGTGGCATACGTTTGCTCGGGAGTACTGCTCGGCGCAATCGGCGTATACGGTCCGCTTGCCGATTTTGCGGGCGCGGGAGCTACGGTTCCGATTACCGGATTCGGTTATCTTATATCGACCGGAGTCCGTGAGGCGGTCGATGAGCACGGCTTGCTCGGCGCACTTTCCGGTCCGATCACGGCGGCTGCCGTCGGAATCACGGCATCTCTTGTATTTTCACTGATCGCCGCTTTCATTTTCAAGAGCCGCCCGAAAAAGTGAGCGCGCGTGATAGTTCGACACCGGAGCCTGACGCGGATACGGTCGGCATAATAAAATCAGGGGCTGCCTTTTTTGCGGCAGCCCCTGAGGTATTTGCTTATTCGCCCGTTACCGTTATGATACGGCACCCGCCTTGGAAAGCGGCGTTGGTGACGTACTGCGGAATCTTTCCGCCAACGAGGTCTTCGTGATCGAAGTGAACGTGACCTGTGAATATGGCGATTACATTTGATTCGTCGGATATGATGTATTCGTACATATTGCGGGTCGCCTCGGAATAGTTGATGTCGCTTTCTTCTCCGAGAGTGATGTCGCGTCCGCCCCAATTTGCCTTCGTGTCCTCGACAAGAGTCGGGGAGTAGAAGGGAATATGAGCCATGAGCAGTATCGGCTTTCCGAGAGCCGATACTTTTTTGAGCTCTTCAAGCTGACTGTCGTAATAGGTGTTCTCGTCGTTCTTCATCGAAACTATGAAGTAGTCGCCCATGTCAACGGATTCAAAGTAAATGTCTCCGCCCATGAATTCGGGGAATTTCTTGAGCGCGTACGCCTTCTGCGCGAACGACGACTGATAGTTGTCGAAGAACGACCAGTCATGGTTTCCGAAGCAGTATGTGAAATCGATTCCGGATTTTGAGAGGTACTCTTTGAACATACGGTCGATGTTCGCCTCGGACGAGAAGTCGATCATGTCTCCGGTTGCGAGAATGTGCTTCGCTTCGAACTGACGGGCGTATTCAAGAAAATACGGGAAGCGGTCGGCAGAGTTGATGCCTCCTCCGAGAGAGGTGAAAAGTGCGGTTCTGTCGATCGCGTTCTGCGTCCGCTTTGCGCCGGTTGCACCCGTTCCGAATTCGTCGTCGTACATGAGTGTAAAATGCGAATCGGTAAGCTGCACGAGAGTATCAGTCCCTTTCATTCCGGGAATCTTCACCGTGCAGAACACGGGATCAATGAGGCTCGATGCGTTTATGTTCTCCGCAACGTCGAAGGCTTTGTCGTAGGAGACGGTTACTTCCGCTCTCATGCCGCACTTTGCGTCGAGAGCTTCCTTGTTTGAGTATACCGCAAAACCGTCGTCGCTTTTGTACCCGGTGATCTCCGCGACGATACCGGAGGTGCTTCCCGCCGATATTACCGCAAGGTATGTTCCGTTTTTCAAGAAGCCGTGAGCGTCTCCGTCAGCCGATTTCGTGCTGACGGTCACGATCTGCTCGTCGGACGACGAAGCGTCGAGCGTTCCGCTCTTCTCGGCGCGAGGCTCGGAAGCAACGGTGGAAGCGTAGTCTCCGTTCCAACGGTAGACATGAAGATTATAGGACGCATCGCTGCCGACTGCAGCATCGAATTTCAGCGGAACGGTGATCCCATCGCACCACGAGAGCGGCGCAACGTAAAATCTGAGCGCAAGCTCGCCCGCGCGGAGCTGAACTGTGCTTTGGGTATCCTTGCTCGTGCAGAAACGCTCGGTAAACGTTCCGGCGATCTCGATTTCGTCGGAAGCCGTGGGCTGCGCAAACGAGACATCCCATCCCGAGCAGTAGCGGATAATGACGATGATGTCACTTGCGGAGGATTTTCCGTCGCCGCTGACGTCGGCGTATTCCTCAAAGAATCCGTCCACGTCCCAGCCGACATTTTTGCGTATGAAAAGCACGATATCCTTTGTATTTATGTCGCCGTCGCGGTTCACGTCGCCCATTACATAAATCTTCGCGCGGTCGGTGACGATCCCTACCTCGGTGAGCTGCAGAGTGCTTCCCGCGGGAACAAAGCTGTCGTCCGCAAGAACGCTTTCACCGTCGGGTGCGATTACGTCAACACCACGGCTGCTTACAAGCTGTGACTTCATTTCCGCAGCCGGCATTTTT
>URSW01000179.1 GCA_900550625.1 uncultured Eubacteriales bacterium | reverse complement strand
TACGTGCAGGAGAGAACAGATGATACAGACAAGCAGTGCAAGGAGGCTAAGGAGGGTGCTTGCTATTATGACGTTTTTCTTTCTTCCCGTGATGGTGATGTACCCGTGGCGGTCAACGGTGCCGATATCTCCCGTGCGGAACCAGCCGTCTTCGGTGAACGCGCGCCGCGTGGCGTCCGCGTCGCGGTAGTATCCGAGCATTACGTTCTGACCGCGGACGACGATCTCTCCTTCGCCCTGGGAGCATCCGTCAACGGGATCGATCCTTACCTCGCAGTTGTCGACGACCTGTCCCACGGAGTCGAACTTGACCGCTCCGGGACGGTTCACCGCAACGAGAGGGGAACATTCGGTTATTCCGTAGCCCTGACAGATCGTGATGCCGAAGGCGTAGAAATCCTTTATGATCTGCGGATCGATCGGCGCGCCGCCGACTATTATATATTTCAGCTTACCGCCGAATGCCGCCGTGATTTCCGAGAACATCTTCTCGCGCACATCGACTCCGGTTTTGAGAAGCGTCAGCGCGATAGCCATTGCGCTGCGCACTTTCTTCTCCATTTTCTTTTTGCGGATCTCGTCCCAAATCTTTCTGTGAATGGTTTCGAGGAAAAGGGGAACGAGTATGAGCGAATTCGGCTTGAATTCCTTGAAGTTTCTCGTTGCATAGCGGAGGCTTTCGTTGATATACGAAGTGCAGCCGAGGTTTCCGTGAGCGAGATGAGCGCAGGTAAGCTCGTAGGTGTGGTGGATCGGAAGGACCGAAACGAAGCGTGAATTGCGGTCGAAGCGCGTGGCGCGGCACGCGGCATCCGCCGCGGCGGTCAGATTGCGGTGTGAGAGCATAACTCCCTTTGACGAGCCGGTCGTGCCCGACGTGAACAGGATCGCGCACATTTCGTCCATGGATATCTCATGATCCTCAAAGCGAGTGTCTCCCGTCTCAAGCTTTGCACGTCCTTCGGTGAGAAAATCCTCATATGACATGACGCGCCCGCCGGAGAAATCCTCCCCTGCCGGACTTATCGGAATGAAATACTTTATAAACGGAAGCTCGTTCATGCGGGACGTGAGGCGTCCGTTCATGCTTCCGGTGTATACGACGGCGGTGCATTCCGCACGACGCATGAAGTTTATCATTTCATCGATGTCAAGCTCATGATCGAGGGGAACGATGACGCCGCCTGTCGATATCACGGATGTGAAGGTTGTCACCCAATACGGATGGGTGTCTCCGACGACTGCGACATGGGCGTTTGAAAGACCGCGGTCAAAAAGCGCCGTGCCGAATTCACGCATGGTGCTCCAGAAATCGTTGTACGTGAATTCGCGGACGAGCGCATCGTCGCGGTAGAAATACTGCACCTTGTCTCCGAAGACCTGCGCGCTTGAACGGAACAGATCACGGATATCGGTGAAAGATTTTGGCTTTTCAGCCTGGTGTATGTTATTGTAAGTACGCATTTACAGCCTCCCGACGGCGGAAAACGATCCGCAGCATCGCACAAAAATACATCATAATATATTATTATAGTTACTGTGTCGCTCTATGTCAAGAAATAAAAAGTAAATAAATGAGTCGATAATTTACGATTTGCTATTGAAAATCGACAGACGTTAGTATAAAATATTCAGTAAGAAAACGCACCGGGTCACCCGGTGAAGGGAAAGGTTTGGATATCTTTATGAAAACATGCGTAAGTACATACAGCTACGGCGGTTATATGTCCGATTCAAAGCTCGGTGTGCTCGGATGCATCGATCACGCAGCTTCCGAGGGATTTGACGGTATAGAATTTGTCGAGGGAGGATGGCAGAAGGAGTGGCTGAATCCCGAAGGAGCGAAGAAGATCCGTGAGCACTGTGCCGAGAAGGGAATCGAGCCCGTTGCTTTCCTTATCGGAGCCGATGTTATAAATTGGGGAGGCGACGATGGACGCGAGGAAATACAGCGCATCTGCCGCCTTATCGATTCTGCGGCGGAGCTCGGCGTGAAGCTGTTCAGACACGACGTTTCCGGCGGTCTTCCTTCCAATATCAAGCTCGGACGCAGCTTTGACTGCCTTCTTCCGAAGATTGCGGAGAGAGTGCGAGAAATCACAAAGTACGCGGAGCAGAAGGGCATCCGCACGATGAGCGAGAATCACGGACTTTTTGCTCAGGATTCCTCCCGCGTTGAAAAGCTTGTGAATACCGTAAACCATCCGAATTACGGTGCTCTCGTCGATCTCGGAAACTTCCTCTGCGCCGATGAGGATACGAACCGCGCGGTCGGCGTTATGGCACCGTATGCGTTCCATGTCCATGCGAAGGACTTCCTCGTGAAGAGCGGAATGGAGATCGATCCCGGCGACTGCTGGTTCAAGAGCCGCAGCGGAAACTACCTCCGCGCGACGGTCATCGGCCACGGCGAGGCTCACATCGCACAGAGCATCGGAATCCTCAAGAGAAACGGCTACGACGGCTACGTTACCGTTGAGTTTGAAGGACCCGAGGATAATCTTGCCGCGATCTCGCTCGGAAAGAAGAACCTTCTCCGCTACTTCGATATGTTTTAATCCCGACGATGGCAAAAAAACAGCGCGAAAAAAGCAAAAAGCGCCTTTTCACGGTGATCGCGGCTGTAGTCGTGATTGCTCTGGCGGCGGCAGCACTGCTGTACATCCCCGCATATCGGCGCGAGCATGAGATAAAGAGCGCTTACCCCGATGTCACTTACGATTCGCGGAAGTTTGCCGAGACCGATTGGAACCGCGACGTTTCGGCGGATGAGGATTATATGGGGCTTGACAGGGCGCTTTATATGAAAAACGGCGGCGAGGAGATCGGATACGGCGAAGGGAATATAACCGCCGAGGATCGCTTTGCATCGTTCTTCTCGGAATATTTCTCCGCGATCCGCCGAGGGGACAGCGATGCTTACAACGGTATGTTTACCGAAGCCTTCTTTGAAAAGTACGAGCGTCAGGGCGCGTTTACTCCGCAGATGATATACGATACCCGTGTGGAATCCGCGGGGATTGAGAAAAACGGCACGGCGACGGAGGCGTACAATTTCGCAGTCGAATACAAGATATTCCGAAACGACGGTACGTTCCGCGACGATATACTGTCGGATTCAAGCCGCCGTCTGTATTTCAGACTGACGGATGAGGGCGGAACTTTGAAGATCGACTCGATAACATACTGATCCGCAAAAAGATAAAACGGGCGCTGCCGAAGCAGCGCCCGTTTTGTGCGTGATAAATACGGCGATCGGAATTAAGACTGTGACGGCAGATCATGCCCTTGCCCCCGATCCGGATAATCCGAGAAATTCGGGGAGAGCACCGAACGGCAGATACCGTCCGACACTTCGAAAAGATCGCAGATCAGAATTCCTTTTGCGAAAAGCGCGGTGTACAAATCGTTGTAGGAGAAAAGCTCGGGGGAAAGTATTTCATGCCCGGTGCAGAGTATCAGCTTTGAAACATCGCGTGACCTGCACTGCTTTGTGAGAAAGTCTTTAAACAGTATCGGACGGCATCCGCCGCCGCGCGATATCACCGCATGACCCGCCGCGCGCCGCTCATCCGTCAGAAATACCGCTCCGGCTG
>URSW01000178.1 GCA_900550625.1 uncultured Eubacteriales bacterium | reverse complement strand
TCCGTTTGGCTTCGATGCTCGGTCTCGAGGTCGTTCCCGAGAGGATAGAGGCATACGATATTTCAAATCTCGGCTCGGAGCACATCACCGCCGGAATGATCTGTGCGATTCACGGAAGCCTTTCAAAGAAGGATTATCGGTATTTCCGCATAAAAGGACTTTCGGCTCCCGACGATTACGAGTCGATGAGAGAAACACTCCGTCGGCGTATGTCGCATCTGTCGGATGAGAACGGATCGTTTTCGGAATACCCCGACCTTATTCTGCTTGACGGCGGAGCGGGTCATGTGAGCGTTGTCACCGAAGAGCTTGAGCGTCTCGGGATCGACGTGCCGGTGTTCGGCATGGTCAAGGATTCGCACCACAAGACGAGAACGGTGGTCGGAGCGGGCGGCGAGGTCAATATCGCGCGCGACAATGAGATATTCACTTTCATATACCGCCTTCAGGAAGAGGTTCACCGCTTTACGGTGTCGAAGATGACGGACGCCAAGCGAAAGACGCTGAAGCGTTCGACTCTTCAGGATATAGACGGAATCGGAGAAAAGAAAGCGAAGGCGCTTCTTGCGCATTTCAGATCGCTCTCCGCGATAAAGTCGGCGGATGTCGGCGAGCTTGCCGCGGTGAAGGGAATTTCGCAGAGCGATGCCGAACGGATCGCCGCACATTTTGCGGATGAGAAAGCTCGGGAAAACAAGAAGGAAAACTGATTGTCCGAAAGGACGTATTACTTTTGCCGCAGCGCGGCAGAACGGAGATAGTATGAGAATTATAACGGGAAAAGCAAGGAATATTCCGCTCAAAACTCTTGAAGGAGACGACACGCGCCCCACATCCGAGAGGGTGAAGGAAGCGGTGTTTTCCATGCTTCAGTTTGAAATCGAGGGACGGCGCGTGCTCGATCTGTTCGCCGGAAGCGGTCAGCTCGGACTTGAAGCCCTGAGCCGCGGCGCGTCTCACGCGACGTTTATCGACAACTCAAGAGCGGCAAGCGATATAATAATCGGAAACGCGAAAAAAGCGGGGCTGTTTGAGCTGTGCCGAGTGTCGGCGTCGGATTACGCATCTGCGCTCAGGGGAAACGCGGGCAGGGAAAGCTACGATATCGTGTTCATCGATCCGCCGTATGATTCAATGCTCGTTCCGAATGCGCTGAGACTGCTTGTCTCGGGAAAAATGCTTGCGCCTCATTCCGTGGTCGTCTGCGAGAGCCGGTGCGCAAGCGCTCCGAAGAGGAAAAAGCGGAGTGAGGAAAGCGAGCAGGCGGAGATTTACAGCGGCGTTTTCGGCGAGGATGACTCGCTTGCGTCAGCCTTCGATATCCGCAAGTCGAGCGCATACGGCATAACGAGAATTACCCTGCTCGAGCCCAAAATGCAGAACGGCTGATTTGCGCTGTGTGCGGCGCAATGCCAAATGAAAGGAGACCGCTTCCTTTCGGATGCGGGAAAACGGAAATGGAATTTTCGGCAAAAAACGCGCTGATCCCGGGAAGCTTTGACCCGATAACGCTCGGACACCTTGACGTGATAATACGCGCATCCGGCATATTCGACCGCGTGACGGTGGCAGTTCTAGCCAACGCGGAAAAGCATACCATGTTTACGGTAGACGAGCGCCTTGCCATGGTCTCTCTTGCGATCGAGGATGAAGGGCTGAAGAATGTCGGCGCGGTTTCGTGGGACGGACTCACATCGGAGGCGGCAAGCGCTTTCGGTGCCGCAACCTTGGTGAAAGGCGCACGGGGATGTGTCGATTTCGACTATGAGCTTATGCTCGCATCCGTGATGCGCGATTTCGATGCGCGGCTCGACAGCGTTATCTTTCCCGCACGCCCCGAGTTTGCGCACATATCCTCGACATACGCGCGCGAGGTCATCCGATACGGCGGTGAGCTCTCGCGTGCGCTGCCAGCGTCGGTCGCTTCGTTTGTCGAAAAACTGGGTCAAAAATGACGCTTTCGTGGAGCTGCCCGGCGCGGAGTGATGCGGATGCGGTGAAGCGCCCCGTGAAATTGCCACGCAAAATTGCCTTCCAAATCACTTACCGCGATGCGCGGATTTGATGCGCGGAATCGCCGTAAAACAGCGTTCGGCAGCTTTTGACTGCCGGGATATCGAGCGGAATAGCAGCACGGCTGCGATCTGCTTCTCATGGTGAAAGAAAAACAAACAACGAAATCCCTCCTACGGCATATTGAACGCCGGGGAGGGATTTTTTGCGTTGCATGCCCATGCATGCGACGGTGACTTTCGCACGGTATGATGTGCACGCAAATACATGAACGCTCAGCGGCGCTCACGGGCATACAAAATCGCCACGCGGCGCTTTGTGCGATATTTGCTCCGCGCAGGCACCGCGGGCATAAAAACGGAAAATGATTTCAGGGCTTGCCGATCGCATTTCGGCATCCGAATAATTTGTTTACGCAATTGTCGACAGCATTTGCATATTTTTTTGCGTTCGTCGAAACGGGTCGCTTCACACGGTATTTTACGCAAACGAATAAAAGAATATCGAACAAAAAATGTAAAATTATGTCTGATGCAGAGAGAATGCGCGGGGGAAAAGACGGGAAAAAGCGGGAAATGCGCGAAACAAGTGAATAAAATCGCGCAAAAGATAAAAAAATTTTGCGAAAGCCCTTGCTATTTATGGCTCGGTGTATTATAATGAAAACACATAAAGTGGTGGAAAGTGGTGTGAAGTGTCACTTATAATCCACAGAAAGGGGGAAAACGGATAATGCTGACCGACCGTTTTGAGCATTCACTTGACGGAAAAAACAGACTGATAATTCCCGCAAAGCACCGTGAGCAGCTCGGCCCCGTATTTATGATAACACAAAGCATAGACAATTGTCTACAGGTTTATTCCATGGAGGAATGGAAAAAATACAGCGACAAATTAGACGCATTGCCTAATAAGAAGCTTGCTGCGGTCAGACGTTTCATTTATTCAAACGCATCCGAAGTCACCCCCGACTCACAGGGACGTGTCGTTATCTCCCCCGCGCTGAAGAGATTTGCGGGGATCGAAAAGAATGTCGTTATCGTAGGCTGCGGAAATATCGCGGAGATATGGGCTGCCGAGAAGTGGGAAGAGATCAACAGCGAGGACAATCTTGCATCGGTTGCCGAGCTTATGGATGAGTATGGTCTCTGATATGGAAAAGATCGAATTCGAACATATTCCGGTAATGCTTTCCGAATGCATGGAAGCGCTCAATATAAGAGACGGAAAAACATACGTGGACTGCACCGCGGGCGGCGGCGGTCATTCGGCGGCAATTGCCGAAAGAATGGGCAGCGGCAGACTGATAAGCCTTGACCGCGACGACGAGGCGATCGCCGCGTGCCGTGCGCGTGTTTCGGCGGTTTCCCCGAACGCGGCAGTTGTAAAATGTACATTTGACGAAATTGCGTCGGCTCTCGATTCCGTCGGGGTCGGAAGTATAGACGGGGTGCTTTGGGATCTCGGTGTGTCGTCTCACCAGCTCGATACCCCCGAACGAGGCTTTTCCTACATGACGGACGCGCCTCTCGATATGCGAATGGACACGGGCGTGGCATTCTGCGCCGCAGATGTCGTGAACACCTATCCCGAGAAGGAGCTTTCACGCGTAATCTCTGAATACGGCGAGGAAAAGTTTGC
>URSW01000177.1 GCA_900550625.1 uncultured Eubacteriales bacterium | reverse complement strand
GGTTATGGAGGCTGTTGGTATCAAGAACATCCGTACCAAATGCCTGCGTTCCAATAATCCGCAGAATGTCGTTTCCGCGACGATGCAGGGTCTTGAATCTCTGCGCAATGCGGAACAGGTCGCAGCGGTCCGCGGTAAAAATGCCGCCGATATCGCGAAGGCTTGAGGAGGGGCAATATGGCAAACATGAAAATCACGTTAGTTAAAAGCTTAAATGGCAGAAACAAGACTCATATCGCCACGGCGAATTCCCTCGGTCTTCGCAAGATCGGTGACAGTATCGTCCATAAGGATGATGCGGTACTCGCCGGAAAACTCAAGGTCATTGGACATCTTGTAGTCGTGGAGAAGGCGTAAGCCCTCCAAAAAAACAATAATTTTAAGTAAGGAGGCTTAAAACCATGAAGCTCCATGAACTTTCACCGGCAGAAGGATCCGTAAAGCCGGCATGGCGTAAAGGCAGAGGACCCGGTTCCGGAAACGGAAAAACGGCCGGAAAAGGTCACAAGGGACAGAACGCTCGCAGCGGCGGCGGAGTACGTCCCGGATTTGAAGGCGGTCAGATCCCGCTTTACAGAAAGCTGCCGAAGAGAGGCTTCAACAACAGATTTGCGAAGGAATATGCCATTGTGAATCTCGACGCTCTCAACAGCTTTAACGACGGTGATACCGTAAACCTTGAGGCTCTCATGAGCTGCGGTAAGATCAAGAAAGCACTCGACGGACTCAAGATCCTCGGCAACGGCGAAATTACCAAAAAGATAACCGTTCAGGCAAAGGTCTTTTCAAAAAGTGCAAAAGAGAAGATTGAAGCAGCGGGTGGGAAAGCCGAGGTGATCTGAGTGTTCAAGACGATTGCCAACGCATGGAAGACGGTGGACCTCAGAAAGAAGATTCTCTTCACTGTGCTGATCGTTCTTCTCTACAGAGTCGGCACAGCGATCCCGGTTCCCTTCCTTAACGCACAGGTGCTTTCAAGCTCTCTGCTGTCGTCACAGGGATCCCTCTTCCAGTATCTGAACATTCTTTCCGGCGGCGCAATGTCGCAGGCAACGCTGTTTGCTCTCGGCGTGTCGCCGTACATCACCGCATCGATCGTCATTCAGCTTTTGACGATCGCCATCCCCTACCTTGAGAGGATTTCCAAAGAGGGTGAAGAGGGACAGAAGAAGCTCAACCAGCTTACCCGTATCGCAACCGTTGTTCTCGGGCTTGTAACAAGCTTCGGCTACTACAAGCTCCTTGAGAACAACAACGCAATTACGAACAAGGGCGTTTTCCCTGCATTCGTTATCATTCTCTCCTACTGTGCAGGCTCATCACTCGTTATGTGGCTTGCCGAGAAGATCAACGAAAACGGAATCGGAAACGGTATTTCCATCATTCTTTTTGCGAATATCGTATCCCGTCTGCCTTCGATGATTCACAACCTTTGGTCCGCATACCTTACCTCCGGAAACGCAGGCAAGATCATTCTCGGTATCGGCGTTATCATCGTCAGCCTTGCGGCAACGGCGCTTATCGTCTTCATTACCGACAGTGAACGCCGCCTTCCGATACAGTATGCAAAGAAGGTCGTCGGACGTAAGATGTACGGCGGTCAGAGCTCAACTCTTCCGCTCAAGGTCAACATGACCGGCGTTATGCCTATGATCTTTGCGAACTCCATCGTCTCCATCCCGGCTACGATCCAGATGTTCGTAAATCCTAAGCAGGGATCCTTCTGGGCGGGCTTCTTCAATCTCTTCGGCACCGACGGTTGGCTCTATGCCGCCCTGACTGCAATACTCATCGTCGCTTTTGCGTATTTCTACGTTACGATATCGTTCAATCCGATCGAAGTCGCAAACAATCTCAAGAAGAACGGCGGATTTATCCCCGGTATCCGTCCCGGCAAGCCTACGTCCGACTATATCACGAAGGTTCTTTCGAGAATCACCCTCATCGGTGCTCTCTTCCTCGTCGTGATCGCAGTCGTTCCGCTTGTTGCGAACATCATTTCCGGAGCTAAGCTTTCGTCGCTCGCTTTCACCGGAAGCTCGATCATAATCGTGGTCGGTGTTGTTCTTGAGACCGCACGTGAAATCGAATCTCAGATGACCATGCGTCATTACAAGGGATTCCTTGAATAAGGTGAGCCGATGAGAAAAATCAAACTGATTCTTTTGGGTGCTCCCGGCGCGGGAAAAGGCACCCAGGCTGAGATAATCTCAAAAAAATACGCTATTCCCTCAATTTCTACGGGCAATATGATCCGTGAGGCGATCGCGGCGGGAACCGAAATGGGCAGAAACGCAAAAAGCTTCATCGATTCCGGCGCGCTCGTCCCCGACGAGGTCGTTATCGGGATAATCAAAGAGCGTCTGGCGAAGCCGGACTGCGAAAACGGATTCATTCTCGACGGCTTCCCGCGCACCGTTCCTCAGGCGCAGGCGCTTGACGACATGGGCGTGGAGATCACCGATGTTATAAGCATCGAGGTTCCCGACGAGAAGATCGTCGAGAGAATGGGCGGACGCCGCGTCTGCAAGAGCTGCGGCGCATCGTATCATGTAAAGTTCAATCCTTCCGAAAACGGAGAATTCTGCGATTGCGGTGAGCTTCTCACGATTCGTTCCGACGATGCTCCCGAGGTCGTGAAAAAGCGTTTGGAAACATATCACTCCCAGACCGAGCCTCTCAAGGGTTTCTACGAGGCGAAGGGGATTCTCAAGCTTGTTGAAGGACAGGAGAAGCTTGAAGATACTACGGCGCTGACTCAGGCAGCGCTGGAGGCGGAGAAATGATTTTCATCAAAAATTCCGAGCAGATAAAGCAGATGAAGGAAGCCGGAAGAATTACCGGCGAGGCCATAGCCATTGCGGGCGAGATGGTCCGCGAAGGGGTCACGACAAAGCAGCTCGACACGAAGATCCGCAACCACATTGAAAAATGCGGCGCGCGCCCTTCGTTCCTCGGCTACGGCGGCTTTCCCGGAAGTGCCTGCATCAGCGTCAATTCTCAGGTGATCCACGGTATCCCCTCCGACAAGGTGGTACTCAAGGAGGGCGATATTGTGAAGATCGACGTGGGAGCCTTCATCGGAGGCTTTCACGGGGATTCTGCCAACACGTTTCCCGTGGGCAGAATTTCCGAGGAGGCGGCAAAGCTTATTGAAGTCACGAAGAAAAGCTTTGAGCTCGGCATGGCTGCCGCCGCGGAGGGTGCGCGTATAGGCGACATCGGCGCGGCGGTCGACGGCTACGTTACCGGATTCGGCTTTTCGACGGTCAAGAAGTACGTCGGTCACGGCGTGGGTCACGACCTTCACGAGGATCCGAGTGTTCCGAATTACGGACGCGCCGGACACGGTCCGAGGATCTGCCGCGGTATGGTCATCGCAATCGAACCGATGATCAACATCGGAACTCCCGATGTCCGTGAGCTTGACGACGGCTGGACAGTAGTGACCGCAGACGGAAAGCTTTCCGCACATTACGAGCACACCGTTGCGATCACGGAGGACGGAGCGATATGCCTGACCGCAGTCTGACGGATATTTTCCGGGACTGTGCGGGCACGGTCGTTTATTCGGTCGCCGGGCGGGATAAAAAGCGTCCGTTCGTTATAGTCGGCGTCGCCGATGAAGACAGCGGAACGGTGTATATCGCCGACGGCTCGCTTCACAC
>URSW01000176.1 GCA_900550625.1 uncultured Eubacteriales bacterium | reverse complement strand
CCGCCGAGGATACACGCAACACGGGGCTGCTGCTCTCATGCTACGAGATCTCAAAGCCGATGATAAGCTATTTCGAGCACAACAAGCGCGAACGCGGCGAGATCATCGCGGCGCGGCTTGAAGCAGGCGAATCATGTGCGCTTGTGACCGATGCGGGTACTCCGGCGATAAGCGATCCCGGAGAGGACCTTGTACGGCTCTGCGCCGAGCGGAACATTCCCGTGACAAGTCTGCCCGGAGCGTGCGCCGCCGTCACCGCGCTCACGCTCTCCGGGCTTTTTACCGGACGTTTTGCGTTTGAAGGATTTTTGTCAACCGCCAAAAGTGAGCGCAGGCGGATTCTCACCGAGCTTGCATCCGAGAAGCGGACGCTGATTCTGTACGAAGCGCCGCACAAGCTGCGCGCGACCCTTGACGATCTCCTCAAGTTTTTCGGCAATCGAAAAATATCACTTTGCAGGGAGCTTACAAAACTGAACGAAGAGGTAATGCGCACGACACTGACCGAGGCGGTAAGCTATTATGCCGATAATCAGCCGCGCGGCGAATATGTTCTCGTGATCGAAGGCTGTTCGGACGAAGCAGCCGACAGCGCCTCCTACCCCGAAAGTCCGTCCGAGCACGTCGCGCTTCTCGAGAAAGCGGGACTGTCGCGCATGGATGCGATAAAGGCGGCGGCAAAAGAGCGCTCGCTCTCCAAGGGGGAGTTTTACAAAATGCTGCTCGGCGAAAGCGAAAGCAGTGCAGATTGTGAAAAATAGCCAACGTCATAGCGCAGAATCATCATCTTCTGTTCACCGTGACGGAGCAAAGCACTTGTAAACAATGCGATTTTTTGATATAATTAAGTTTACAAAGCTTATAATATATAATAATTAGAAAGTAATATCCGGAAGAAAGGACTATCACCATGGAAAAATTTTATATTACCACCGCAATCGCGTATGCCTCACAGAAACCGCACTTCGGAAACACCTTCGAGGTTATCATGACGGATGCTATCGCACGTTATAAGCGTCAGCGCGGTTTCGACGTATATTTTCTTACCGGAACCGACGAACACGGACAAAAAATAGAAAACAAGGCTCTCGAAGCCGGAGTCTCGCCCAAGGAGTACGTTGACGGAGTCGCTTCTCAGATCCGTTCGCTTTGGGATCTCATGGGCGCGTCCTACAGCCACTTTATAAGGACTACCGACGAAAGCCACGAAAAGAGCGTTCAGCACATCTTCAAGAAGCTCTACGATCAGGGAGACATCTACAAGGATCACTACGAAGGCTGGTACTGCACGCCCTGCGAATCCTTCTTCACGCAGACACAGCTTGTTGACGGAAAGTGCCCCGACTGCGGACGCGAGGTCACCAAGACCCGCGAAGAGGCGTATTTCTTCAGAATGAGCGCATACGCCGACCGTCTGCTCGACTACATCAACTCACATCCGGAGTTCATCGAGCCCGAATCCCGCAAGAAGGAAATGATCAACAACTTCATCATTCCGGGGCTTCAGGACCTCTGCATCTCGCGTTCGTCCTTCAAATGGGGAATCCCCGTTCCGGTCGATCCGAAGCACGTCATTTATGTCTGGCTCGACGCGCTTTCAAACTACATCACTGCGCTCGGATACGACCCCGAAAACGAGGTACAGCCCGAAACATTCACGAAAAACTGGCCTGCCGACGTCCATGTGATCGGCAAGGATATCGCACGGTTCCACACGATCTATTGGCCGATCTTCCTCATGGCGCTCGGGCTTGAGCTTCCGAAAAAGGTCATCTGCCACCCGTGGTTCCTCTTCGGCACCGACAAGATGTCGAAATCACGCGGCAACGTGATCTATTCCGATGAGCTTGCAAAATACCTTTCCGTTGACGGTGTGAGATATTATGCGCTTGCCGAAATGCCGTATGCGAACGACGGCTCCATCACTTATGAATCCGCGATAGCGCGCTACAACACCGATCTCGCGAACAATCTCGGAAACCTCGTAAACCGCACAATTGCAATGACGAAGAAGTACTTTGACGGAATTGTTCCGGAGCGCGGCGAAGAGACCGAGCTCGACCGCGATCTTGCCGCAGTCGCCTGCACAGCGCGCGATGCGTTTGTCGAGAAAATGGATTCCTATCACATTGCGGACGCGATCGAGGAGGTTCTCACCCTGCTCCGCCGTGCGAACAAGTACATCGACGAAACAATGCCGTGGGTACTTGCAAAGAACGAGAGCGACCGCGCAAGGCTCGGGTCGGTCATGTACAACCTTCTTGAGGCAATTCGTTTTGCCGCGGTTCTTCTCACTCCCGTGATCCCTTCGACCTGCGAAAAGATTTTCGCTCAGCTCGGAACCGATCTCACGGATTACGCTTCCATCGCTGCCTTCGCGTCCCGTAAGCCGGGCGAAAAGGTCGGAGAGGCATCCGTTCTCTTCTCTCGTCTCGACGAAGAAAAGACACTTGCCGAAATCGCCGAAGCGAAAGCCGCCGAGCACACCGAAACCGAGGAAAAGCCCGAGGGACTTGCCGAGATCGCCATCGACGATTTCGCAAAGGTCGAGCTCCGCTGCGCCGAGGTCGTCTCCTGTGAACCCATTCCGAAGGCGAAAAAGCTTCTGAAGCTTCAGCTTGATCTCGGTTACGAAAAGCGTCAGGTCGCGTCGGGGATCGCCAAATTCTACAAGCCCGAGGAGCTGATCGGAAAGAAGGTCGTTCTCGTCGCAAATCTCAAGCCCGCCGTTCTCTGCGGAGTCGAAAGCTGCGGAATGATCCTCGCGTCCTCCGACAAGGAAGGCACGGTCCGCGTTATATTCCTCGATCCCGAAACGCCCAACGGAGCCGAGATCCACTGATGAAGTTTGTCGATTCTCACGCGCATTACAACGATCTTCGGTTCGAAGAGGAATTTCCCGGCGGTGCGGATGCGGCGATATCCGCATCTCATGACGCAGGTGCCGCATACATCCTGAACGCCGGAACAAATATGCAGACCTCCCTTGAAAGCATTGCTCTCTCCCGGAAGTTCCCGTTTGTATTCGCTGCAGCCGGGATACATCCTTACGACTGCGCCTTCATTGAAGAAAGTGTCGATTCGGCAATTGCAGAAATTGAGCCTCTGCTTTCCGATCCCGCCGTGCGCGCGATCGGCGAGATCGGTCTTGATTATCACTATGACGGGATCGACCGCGAGAAGCAAAAGGAATATTTCATCGCGCAGCTTGAGCTTGCGAGAACGACAGGCATGCCCGTCGTCATACACGACCGCGACGCACACGGCGATATTTACGATATTCTGCGCCGTTTTCCCGATGTAACGGCAGTTCTCCACAGCTTTTCCGGAAGTGCTGAGGCGGCGCGCCAGCTCGCCTCCGACGGACGCTGCATCTCGTTTTCGGGAACGGTCACATACAAAAACGCGCGGAATATTCACGAAGCCGCCGCAGTGGTTCCCGACGATCTCATCCTGTGCGAGACGGATGCGCCGTATCTGCCTCCGGTGCCTCATCGCGGAAAAATAAATTCCTCGGCGTATCTTCCGCATACAATTTCCGCAATTGCCGAAATTCGTGCAACATCTCCGGAAGCCGTCGCCGAGCTCACGATGAACAACGCCGTGCGTCTTTTCGGATTCGATCGGTAAACGTTCCTCCTCCCCATACTGCAACCCCTAACAGAGCAATAAAACA
>URSW01000175.1 GCA_900550625.1 uncultured Eubacteriales bacterium | reverse complement strand
CCGCACCGCCGTACTTTATCAGAATTCCGTCGCCGATAACGGCGAATTCATCGGAGATCGTGTCGTACCACGGGGTATCGTTGAACGCGAATCCGCCGACCTTTTTAAGTCCCGCGGTGCCTTTGATGTCGATGAGCTTCGGGCATCCGTAGAATGCGCCGTCGTTTATCTCGGTCACGGTTGACGGAAGTGTGATCTTTTCGAGAAGCTGGGACCCGGTGAACGCGCCCTCGCCGATGAAGGTCACTCCCTCCGAAACGCTGACGCTCACGACCGAAGTGTGTGCGAACGCGCCGCCGAAAATTTCGGTGACGACGGTGCCGTTGAACTTGTAGGGAGTGGTCACGTTTTTATCGGTGCCGTAGTAGGCATAGACCGAGACCTTTCCGCTGTCCTCGTACACGGCGAATCCGTAATCCCCTTCATCGACGGTGCGGAAAACGCCGCCGCGCGAGTCGGTATCGGTGCTGTCGGACAGCTTATTCTTTGAGGTGATCTCCTCGCCGAAGATTCCGTTCGGGTCAACGTCGGGTGCGTTATCCGACGCGGATGCGTTTCCGGTATCCGACGGTGTTTTATCCGACCGGCACGCCGAAAGGGACAGGCAAAGTGAAAGAAGAAGGATTATTGCGATTATTTTTCTCATAGAAGCTCCGTTCCGCCTGCTCGGCGATTTTCTCAGTATGTGGGCCAATCGAGTCTCCATTCGCCGGAGTCCTCAAGCTTTACCTTGAAGGTCTTTTTCTCGGCGAACTCTCCGTTTTCGTATGCATCGACGGTCACGGCGACGAAGTCTCTGCCCTTGCGGGAGATCGCAAGAGTCGAGATATCGTAGGTGCGGTCGAGCTTCATGGCCTCAGCGGCGGATTTCACGTTGACGGTGAGACCGTAGGTGAGGTCCTCGATATAGCGTGCGTAATTTGCGACGGCGTCTCCGTCGGAGATTCCCTCGAAGCCGCGCGCCTCGAGATATTCGCAGTACGATGCGGAATACACCGCGTGCGCAAGGTTCATTATCTCCTCGCGGGTCTTGTATTTCGCGCTTTCCTTTACGGGGAGGTAGAGGTAGATCTTCTCTTCCTCGGTCTTGCACTCGGCGAGAATCTCATCGGGCGTTTTGCCTTCGTCCTCGAATTCGAGCCCCTTGCCGAAAAAGATTTCGTTGACCTCGTAGGATTTTCCGATAAGCGCGCCGACCTCGGCGAGAAACGCGCCTTCGTCCGCGATCTTCACGGTGCAGGAGGAAAGCGACACGGCGGATGTTATCAGGCAGATCGCCGCAATCGCGGCAGAAATAATTTTTTTCATACGTTATCCTGGGATTAGGGTTATGAGGATGACCGGGGGAACCCCTTTTGACAAAGGGGATTCCCCCGGAGCCCCCATGCGTGAAGGGAACGATGCGGGACCTTTTTTCAAAAAGGTCCCCGCACCCCCAAAAACTTTTGAACTATATTATATTTCAGAAAGCTGTTCTATCGTATTACAGCCGAACTTTACAGAATGCCCGCGGGGGCGTCAGGTTTAAGCTTTACGTTGAGTTTGACGCTCGTGCAATGTCGGTCTCACGTTGGAAAACGGAGCGCCGCTCCGTTTTCGAGAACATGGTAAATGAACGTACAGGTTCGGTCTGACGTTATACCATGTTCTTCAAACTCAGGAACACAGCAAGTCGACGTACAGTTACTGCTTTACGTTATACCGTGCTTAGCCTCAAATCTTACGTTGGAGAATGGCACATTGTGCCATTCTCGCGGACACGGTAAGCGGACGTGCGGTTACAGCTTTATGTTATACCGTGTCTAGGGGGCTTTGCCCCCGTATTATTCTTCCGATTCGGATTTCTCTTCCTCTTCCTCTTTCTCGGAAGGAGTGATCGTCGTGTTCACGATCGACGCGCCCTCGGCAAGCCTCATCACGATAACTCCGGCGGCGGTTCTCGAATAAACCGGTATGTCCGCAACGGGAGTGCGGATCAGCGTGCCCTCGTTCGTGATTATCATAATATCATCGTCGTCGGTCGCGGCGGCGACGGAGCAGAGCTTGCCCGTCTTATCCGACAGGCGGTGGCAGAGCACGCCCTGGATCGCGCGTCCCTTCGCCTCATACTGCGACGGCTCGACTCTCTTTCCGAATCCGCCCTCCGTCACCGATACGATATGGTGCGTCGCGTTCCACTCCTCCGAGGGCTCGATTATGACGGCTCCGATAACGAAATCGCCCTCGCGCAGCTTTATGCCGCGCACTCCGCGTCCCGTCCGTCCGATCACGTTGATCTTCGACATCGCAAAACGTGCGGCGTTGCCGTCGTGGGTTGCGATCAGTATATCCTCGTCGCCCGACGTGCATGCTACAAATATCAGCTCGTCTCCCTCGTCGAGGTTTATTGCGATCTTTCCGCCTCGGCGCTGATACTCGAACTCCGAAAGAAGCGTCCGCTTCACGACGCCGTGCAGCGTCGCCATCGTCAGGCAGCGATCTCCGCCGAAGCCGTCGATCTGTATCACGGCGGTCAGCTTTTCACCCGGGTCAAGCTCGAGAATATTCACGATATTCGTGCCCTTCGCCGTGCGCGATGCCTCCGGAATCTGATATGCCTTGCGGCAGTGGACCTTTCCGAAATTCGTGAACAGCAGCAGATTCGAATGGCTGTCCGCGACGATCACGTTTTCGATGAAGTCCTCTTCCTTCGTTCCGGCGCCGATGATTCCCTTGCCTCCGCGGCGCTGCGCGGAATAAGTCGATGCGGGCTGGCGCTTGATGTATCCGGCGTGGCTGACCGTGATAACGCAGTTGTGGCGCTCGATAAGATCCTCATACAGTATCTCGTCCTGAGAATCCACAAGCTCCGTGCGTCTCTCGTCGCCGAACTTTCTCTTGATCTCGAGAAGCTCTTCGCGGATTATTCCCTTGATCCGGTTTTCGTCCGCGAGGATCGCGCGGTACTCCTCGATCTGCTTTTTCAGATCGGCAAGGCGTGCTTCAACCTTGTCGCGTTCCATTCCGGAAAGCCGCCCGAGCGTCATGGAGACGATCGCCTGCGCCTGCTCGTCGGAGAGCGCGAAGCGGTTTTTCAGGTTCTCCCTCGATTCCGCAACGTCGGCGGACGAACGTATGATCTTGATGACCTCTTCGATATTGTCGATTGCGATCTTGTATCCCTCGAAGATGTGCTCCTCGTGGAGCGCCTTTGCGAGATCGAATTTCACGCGGCGGGTGATGACCTCTTCCTGAAACTTGATGTATTCCGAAAGGATCGCTTTGAGCGGCAGCACCTTCGGTTCGCCGTTCACAAGCGCGAGCATATTGATCGCGCAGGTATCCTGAAGCTTCGTATATTTATAAAGCTGATTCAGTATGACGTGTCCGTTCGCGTCGCGGCGGTACTCGATCACGATCCTCATTCCGGCGCGTCCGGATTCGTCGCGGACGTCGGTCAGTCCCTCGATCACCTTATCGCGCACCTTCTCGGCTATGGTTTTGAGAAGATCGCTCTTTATGACCATATACGGGATCTCGGTGATGATGATCCTGTGATTCTCCTCATCGACCTCGGCTCTCGAACGCATCATGACGTGTCCGCGTCCGGTCTTGTACGCCTCGACGATCCCGTTTTTTCCGTAGATAAGACCGTACGTCGGGAAGTCGGGTCCCTTTATGTACTGCATTATCTCGGAAAGCTCGGCATTGGGGTTGTCCATGAGGCAGATCGTGCCGTCGATGACCTCGCAGAGGTTGTGCGGCGGGATGTTGGTCGCCATTCCGACT
>URSW01000174.1 GCA_900550625.1 uncultured Eubacteriales bacterium | reverse complement strand
CACTTACCGTGTCCGCGAGAAATGGGCAGTGCCCATTTCTCCGACGTGATGCCGAGACCGACACACGGTATTACATTATTCTGTAGCTGCACGCTCACTTACCGTGTCCGCGAGAAATGGGCAGTGCCCATTTCTCCGACGTGATGCCGAGACCGACACACGGTATTACATTATTCTGTAGCTGCACGCTCACTTACCGTGTCCGCGAGAAATGGGCAGTGCCCATTTCTCCGACGTGATGCCGAACTTCAATTTTACTGCGTAATCCTTTGCGGCATACTCCGCACCGCGCTTTGCGCGCACATAACCGCACCGCAATATCCCCCTCCGTGCCGAACGGCACACACAGCGCATTCCGCCCCCGGCGGCACGTTCCGCCGCATACTGCGTATAGCGCATTTCGCACACCGCGCCGTCCGCACCTCATACCCCATCGCATCGCGCATACCGCACACCGGCAAAATTCTCGCACATGCGCATAAATAAACCGAGGCACGCTCATGCATGCCCCGGTTTTTCATTTCATTATGCGGTCATTCCTCGATGCCCTCGTACATGGCGTCGATCCTGTCGGTGTATTCCTTCCACACCTGAGACAGCGCGGCGAAATCCTCGTCGGTGAACGTCATGCTCGGGAAAGGCGATACGCCGTAGATGTCCGGCACGCCGTATTCGCTCTGCTCGAGCATGCAGCGCATCGTGTCGCGCTTGGTGTTGTATCCGCCGTTGTCCGTGTCGATGATCGAATCGGGCGTGGCGATCTTGTACATCTTCGCGCGGAACATAAGATCCTCGCGGCAGAAGCGGTTCTTTCCGTCGTAGTCGTGAAGGCGCGCCTGATCCACGAGATGCGCGAAGTACGGATGGCACGCCGATGCGTTGATGATCGCGTGAGGCTTGATCTTCTTTGCAACGGTGTAAATGTGCTCCATATAGTCGTAGAGAAGCTCAACGCCGTACTTGCCGGAATAAGTCTTGAACTTGCGTCCGATGGGATTCATGAACGCATAGTCGATCTTGATTCCGTCGCAGTCGTAGCATCCCTCGTCGGAGGAGAAGATGCGGTAGAGCGCTTCGTCGAGAACCTTCAGGAACGCGGGGCTCGAGGGATCGATCTTCTTTGCGGGAGGATCGAGCTTGCCGCCGCCCATGTCAGCCGTCACGCATGCATCGTCGGAAAGTCCTTCGGGATCGAACACCTTGAACCAAAGCATCGTGTGAACGCCGTTCTCATGCTGCTCGTCAACAAACGCGCGCAGATCGGGCCACTTCTCGGTATTGACGACTGCGGAGCCGTAGCCGGTCTGCCACTTATCGTCGATTATGATGATCTGCGGATGAAGATCGCGGCGGCGCAGCTCTGACAGCATATGGTCATATGTAGGCTGATATGCCATGTCGCAGTCCGCGCGGGCGATGTTCGCCTTGATGCGGTACGCGGTCTGCTCGATCCAGCCGCATGCCATCGGACCGTACCAGAAGCGCGGCTTTCTCTCGAAGGGATCCTTCGCGTCGGCGCGTCCGGTTGCGAAATAGTAATCGGAATAATACTTGAGTGAATCGCTGCGGCTGTCTGCGCCGTAAACGATCACCGAGGGGGTCTGCCACGTTCCGTCAACGCGGGTGTGTCCGGACTGATCGGTCCAGAGCCAGAAGCGCGCAAGGGAATTTTCGCGGCGCGTCTGATATGCGAACTTGGTGAAGTTGTGCTCGCCGCGGTCGGCAACGAGACCGAACGCAAGCTTCGGGATCATGCCGCGGATGTCGAACGTGTAGCAGAACATCGGCGGAACGGTCAGGTACGAGAACTCGTCGTAGGAGCACTGCGCGGAAAATTCGCACTGCGATGCGCCGTTGACCGTGGGGATGGGCATATATCCGGTGTCGAAGTCGTATTCGCTTCCGCAGAGCCAGTCGCCGCAGTCGCCGATGAAGTATTTCACCGAATCGACATCGCCCTTTCCGGTGACGCGGACGAAGTATTCAAAGCAGTTTTCCTTCGCGCGGACGACGTATTCCTTCTTCTCCCAATTTGCGCTCTTTCCCGTCCATGTGAAGACGTAGCTTCCGTCTGCATCTCTTTTATCGGCAAAGCTGCAGGTGAGAGCGCCTTCGGCTTTGTCCTCGCCGATCTCGCCGTCTGCTTTAAGCACGTTGACCGCGGAGCCCGGGCGAAGAAGCGCCACACGTTCGCCTGCGAGGAGAACGGCGATATTCTCCGCCGTGACCTCGAGCGTATAGGTTCCGGCTTCTACCCGGATCTTTTCGTCGGTTTTTGTGTAGATCATGTTTTCTCCTTTATTTTACAGCCGGTGATCTCCGGCGTTTGTACGTTGTCTGCTTCGGTGTTATTTCGTGTCGCCGATCACGTCGGGGTCCTCGCCGATCCCGTTGTCGTAGTCCACGCGGATAATGAGTCCGTTTTCGAACACGCCCTGATACACTCTTCCGCTCGGCCATGTATAGGTGCCTTCGCCGTTCAGCGTATTGAATCTGAACTCTCCCTCATAGGTCTCTCCGTTCGACCACGTCATCTTACCCTTGCCGGAGCACATATCGTCGAGATACGTTCCCTCGTAGGAGTCGCCGTTTGCCCAGGTGTATTTGCCCTCGCCGGATTTCTTATCCCGCTCAAAGCCGCCGTCGTAGGAGTCGCCTCCCGCCGTGGTGAGCACGCCGTGACCGTGGCGCAGGTTCGCGTCGAACGTGCCCTCATAGACGGAGCCGTCCTGCCATGTGTATTTGCCCTCGCCGCTCTTCTCGGAATTGACGAAACTGCCTTCGTAGACGTCGCCGTTCACATACGAGTAGACGCCGTGTCCGTTGATCATGTCGCCCGACCACTCGCCCTCGTAGATATCGCCGTTCGCGTAGTACATCTTGCCCTGACCGGATTTGAGCAGTCCGTCAAGCCCGCCCGAGTAGCTCGAGCCGTCGGAATAGGATATCGTGTCGCGGTCGCGGTCGACGTCGGCGATAAGTCCGATCGAATAGACGATCTTTCCGCGCATCGGCGTGCCGTCGGAATCGACCATGCCGAAGAATTTGATCTTCGTGCCGTCGGCGGTATTGAGCGATACATATCGCAGACCGACGAACCACAGCGCGCCGACGATGACGAGCACCGACACGGCGGCGCAGATGAGCGCGGTCAGGAACACCGCGCGGAATGAGCGGCGCTTCTTTATTTTCTTATGGTTTCTTTTCTTATCGTACATATCGCAGACCTCCTATCGGTTGAAAACGGAAGTGAAAGCGCCGATCAGCTTCGGTGCGGCAAAGCTCAGTGCGGCGAATGCCGCTCCGAGGAGCAGCGCGTAGAGAATTATGCTCCATACGGGGGATGTGCGGGAGCAGAAGCGCTCCTCCGCTTCGAATTTCTTTTCCTCCGGGATATAGAATACGGCTTTATCCATATCGAGCGCGGGGGTTTTGTACGGATTCTCCTTCTCGGGATCGTAGGGAACCGTGCGCGCGTAATATTCGTTCGGACAGAAGATGAGCTTTCCGTAAAGCTGACCGCGGAGAACACGCGCGCTCGCGCCTTTCAGCCCGAGCGCGGATGCGCCGGCGGCGCTCTCGGGGGAAAACGCACCCGCGTCGATCAGCGCGCGCACCGTGCGCCCTGTTATGCGCTTTGTGACCGACGATGCGATCATCGCGGCAACAATGCCGATGTAGATCCCCCATATTACAATGTTGAGGGACAAGAGCGGCAGTGACGAAAAAATCTTCATTTCGTATCCTTTCGGGGGGGACGGGTGGTTAGGAAGT
>URSW01000173.1 GCA_900550625.1 uncultured Eubacteriales bacterium | reverse complement strand
CCGCCAGAACCGCCGCGCAAACTATCGCAATAACAACCGTAAGGTCTTTTTTCTTGTTCATTTCACCCATTCCCCGTCTCCCTTCGTGCCGCAGCAGCATGTCAATATACGACAAAATCTTCGTAACAATATTATATCATAAAGGGATGGTATTTTCAATAGAAAAAACTTTTTGTTTGCCTGTTTTTTAAATCATTTTGTTCCATTTTGTGCCATCATACTCCCGATAAATCATCGGAGTCCGCGATAAACAAAAAAACGCACACAGGCGTTTTTCTGCCGCGGAGGCGGAGTGAAAATTCCGCCTCCGTCCGTTATTTTCCCGCATATCGGGCGAATTTATTCACGGACAAAGCTCATGCTCTATATCCGATCGGCATGTATGCGGCGGCGAAGCCGCAGAAGATAGTACGACGTCACCGAGGTCAGCGCAAGATCGTAGAGCACGAACATCGCATTGCCCGTGAGGTATATGAGCCGGCCGAACACAAGTCCGTCGTCGGGACTCAGACCGAGCACGAATTGAGAGATGATCGTACACACGGTCAGCATCAAGTTAAAAAAAGCGAACTTGACGGCGAGGCACAGCGGGCGCTTCATCCGCTCGGCAAAATGCTTGACGGAGGGGTATATCCCGGCGAAGAAGAAGTACTCGCACCCGGCAAGCTTCGCGGGAAGAAACAAAATCGCAAGAGCGGACGATACGCCCCACAGAAGGTACGGGTACGCGCCGCCCGTTTCGATAACGGCAAACATGCTGATCGCAGACGTAATCACCAGCGCCGTGAGGTCCATAACTCCCGACAGCTCCCCGAAAAGCATTATCACGAAGTTGAGCGCGCAGAGAAGCGCGCAGAGCACAAGTCTTACCGTCCTGCGCTGGGCGGCAGCCCTCGGACCTTCGTTCGGGATCGGCTTTTCAAACGAGACGTTGTACCTTTCAAGCTGAAAGAAACGTTTTACGATATTCATGTCAGCAGCAAGGAATCAGATCGCCGCCGCACATTTCGCACAGGCAGTCGGCGCAGATGAGGGTCGAACACACATCGCATACTCCGGTCGAATCGGTGCGCATCTGACCCTGACCGTACCTGCGGGCGTAAACGTCCATATCCGAAAGGGCTTTTCTGTATTCCTCGTTTCCGGGATCCATATAGCACGCGGTCTCGATATGGCGGCGCGCGTCGAAGTACGCTCCGCGTCTGAGCATGATACAGCCTTTCAGGTAGTTCCATTCCGCCCCGCGTTCGTTTACCGATATCGAATCGAGGATAAGCTCCGCATTCGCGTAGCTTCCCGCCGCAATCAAGCGGCGCGCTTCGGCAAGTCCGCCGGAATACGAGCCGGATGAGTAGGACGAGGACGACTGTCCGGAATAGGACTGCCCCGTCTCGCGCATCTTCTTCACTGCGTCGTAAGCCTCGTTGACCTCCTTCATCTTCTCTTCGGCAAGGTCTGCGAGATCGCTTCCGTTGTAGTTGTCCGGGTGGTACTTTCGCGCAAGAGCGCGGTACGCTTTCTTTATTTCATCGTCGGACGCATCGGGAGGCACTCCGAGCACCTTATATGGATCCTTCATAGAACGAGTCCTTTCACTGTTTCGTGTCTGCTGCCGCGGTCGGCGGCGGCACAAGTCCGAGTACTTGCCTCAGCTCGCCCGGAATGCCGAGCAGGATTATATTTTCGATTATGCCGCGAAGCTCCGGGCAGGCGGAGAAATCCGCAAGAGCCGCGGCGGCGTTCAGATCGCGGATGATATATGAAGCCGAGCAGAGCACGTCCTCGGCTGTCGGACGCTTAAGCACACCGCGCACTCTGCGGTGTCCGCGAAGGTCGTATACCTCGCGGCGCTCGCAGATATCACTGCCGAGAGATGCCGCAAACGGATTGTAGCTCCCGTTCGCAATATCGCGGAATGCATCGTCGGCGGCATCCGTGATGTACACGATACGTCCGAGAGAACGCCCGACCGACGCTGCCACGCGGTGCGTGTCGCCTTCAAGCCCGAACGACATAACGTCCGAGAGAAGATCGCCGAACACCGCGGAAACCGTATCGACGGATTTTTCTCCGGCAAGCTCGTATTCACGGAGCCTTGCAAGGTGAGCACACACAAAGTCCGCAAGATCGGGGAGGCTTTTTTCCGAGCGGCGGCGCAGAGTTCGGCATGCGGCAAGCTCAAGCCTTGCCGCCGCGCGCCTGACAGCGCGTTCGTCTGCGATATCATCGCGGATCTTGCCCGCCGTAAGTATCGCCGATGCGTATGAGGCATACGAAAGCGCGCCGTTCATCCCGACGGACGGGCGCTTCTTCACCGGATGAACGGGGCACCGGCGGAGGGAAAGTTTCGTTCTTGCACCCTCAAAAACCTGCCTCATCATTGCGAGAAAAACGAGATCGTAGTTCAGGGAGAATCGGGACAACTGCCCGGTAGTTCTGCCCATCGCGCGGCAAAGCCCGCAGTAATACGCCTTGTAGAGCTCATGCTCGCGCACGCGCAGTTCCCCGTAGGCGGGTTTTACATAACCGAACAATCCTCCCCCTCCCTCCGTTTTATATTTATAAATATAATAAACCGAAGAGCGCACTATTACAATAAACTTTCTGTAAATATTTTAAATCGACGGAAATGCAGCAAAAAATTCTGTTGTGCACTTTCTCTGCCTGCGCGGGTGTCTGCGCGACCGGATGCGGGGAAGCGATTCTCCGCAGTCACGCGGCAAGCAAGCGAAACTATCCTCCGAAGTATCACATCGACGGGCGGTCACCTATGCACTGCCGGGCGGACAGTGTGCTTGATGCGGCATCGGAGACTTGCCCCCGCGGTACCACGCAGGACGACGATTACCTATGCACAGCCGGCGCACAGTGAGCTTTGATGCAGTACCGGGCGATAAGACGTGATACATCCGCCGTTCGCCGCGCACCGGAAAACGCAGCAGGATCCGAATACCGAGGGCAAATCTCCCCTCCGCCGTGAATTCACCCGTACTTCACCGCTTTCACGGCAAGCGGCCTTGAAGCCGGATATCCCGCCTTCGTGAAATCTCCATTTCCGTCCGATCCGCTTTTTTCGCACGATTTCAAATTATTTTCGGAAAAGGTATTGACAAAGTGTCGAAAACATGGTATCATATTCGAGCGTTTAAGATATGCGGGTGTAGTTCAGTGGTAGAACACCAGCCTTCCAAGCTGGTCATGTGGGTTCGATTCCCATCACCCGCTCCACTTTTTGAAGAGCGAACGCGATGTTCGGCAGCATCGCACACGCAAAAGAATGTGCGGCATTTCCTTTCGGGAATGCCGGAATTTTTACCGACACGGGATTTTATGTACCTTTAGCTCAGTCGGATAGAGCAACTGCCTTCTAAGCAGTAGGTCGAGGGTTCGAATCCCCCAAGGTACGCCAAATGCGATACGGCAGTGACGGACGGCGGTTCTTCCGCGGTCCGTCGGTCGGACGCACATCACACATGGTTTTGCGAGAACGCACTTCAAAAAGAAAAACAAAATCATACGGTGGGCGTAGCTCAGTTGGTTAGAGCGCCAGGTTGTGGCCCTGGAGGCCGTGGGTTCGAATCCCATCGCTCACCCCATTAGAAAGCACTTGCATTCGCAGGTGCTTTTCGATTATATTCGCCTTTCGTCGGGCATGATCCTTCTGCCGATCGCAGCCGGGCTCTGCGTAAAAATCGCAAAGCGCCTTCGGAAACAGAAACAGCGCGCGGATTTCGAAAAGCCGCGCGCCGACGTTCGTATTCACAGCAGAAGTTCGTATTCGCGTCAAATCTAAGGCAGCCGTGC
>URSW01000172.1 GCA_900550625.1 uncultured Eubacteriales bacterium | reverse complement strand
AAAAAGTCCACCGTAATTCTATCAAAATTACGGTGGACTTATGGCGGAGAAGGAGAGATTCGAACTCTCGAACCCCGTTAAGGGTTACACGATTTCCAATCGTGCGCGCTCGACCAGCTACGCGACTTCTCCGAGTAAAAACGGTATTCACTTTTAATTCCATAGAATTATACCACATAGCAAGAGAAAAATCAAGTACAATTTCGTTTTTTCTTGAAAATATAAAAATACCGCGCCGCGCGGGAGGTGTTCGACGTGATGCACTGCCCGTCCGCCGGTGGCGGAGAGTCCGGAAACGGTATTGCGCACGTCGCATTCCGTCACGTCGCGGTGCGAAAATCGTCCGCGCTTGCGCTCGGTCAACCGGCTTACCGCAATTGTCAGCTCGCCATGCCGAGGCTCTGCCGTACAGCTTCAGCCGCTCGTGCACTACCGTTTCTGTCAGCCCATACACCGTACAGCTTCAACCGCCCGCGCGGCACAGCAAGGAAATCGCCCGCACAGCCTCGGGAGCAGCCGCCGTACGGTTCCGGCCGCCACCCTTACAGCCGCAGCCGGCACTTTACAGACGGCGAGCGGCGCGTCCGCGGCGAAACGCCTGTATCAGCACATATCCTACCGACAGCACGACCGCGCTGACCGCAAAGGCGATAAACCCCTTGCTTTTCGTGAATTCCTCAATCTGCGACAGCATATAAAGGAATTCGCTCCGTGATATGTCCGCCGTCGTGATAAGATCGACCGTGCCGAGTATTTCGTCGTTGTACATAACCGTGACCTGCCCCGCGATATCTCCGGATTTCACGGGGGCGGCAAGCGTTTCGTAAAGCGTTGTGTAGTGAATTGTGATATCGGTTTTCAAGTCAACATCTGACGGGAGATATACCATCAGGCTCTCCTTCGGCTGCAGTGTTACATAATCCACTGCGGACGAAAGAGAAACCGGAATCTCGCAGACGACCTTATCCGTCGACAAAACCTCCGTGTATGTAAACGACGCAAACGCCCAATCGAGCAGTGCCTTTGCGTTCTCATATGAATAGATTTTCTTCTCCGCCTCGTTTTCCTCGGCACCCATCACAACAGCGAGATATGAGAGATTTGTTTTGCTGTCCGTCATCATCTGCACCGTGCAATATCCGCCGGACGAGGTGGCTCCTGCGTTGATGCCCACGGCGCGCTCGTCGTAGTATCCCGCCGCGTAGAATTTCGAGATCATCGCATTGCGGTTGTAAATATCGCGGTATTGACGCAGATCCGTTTTCTCCATGACGTATTTCGGCGTCTTGACGATCCGTGCGAAATCCTCGTTCTTCTGCGCGTATATCGCAATCTGCGCGGTGTCGCGCGCCGTCGTGTACATAGCATCGTCGTGCATTCCGGTGGGGTTTGTGTATTTTGTGGAATACGCGCCGATCAGAGCCGCCTTTGCGTTCATATCGGTTATAAAGGATTCAACATTTCCGCTTGTCGCATAAGCGAGAACATAGGCGGCATCATTTGCGCCGCCGACAAGACATCCGTAGAGCATCTGTTCGACCGTTACGACCTCCCCGGCGGTGAGCGACGGAGAGAGCTTATTTCCCTTGACCTTCGACAGCATTTCCTTAGTGACGGTGACCTCGGTGTCGAGCGCTCCCGCAAAATGCTCGAGCGCGAGAAGCCCCGTCATTATCTTGACCGTAGAAGTGGGGTAGACCCTCTTTTCGGGATTGTATTCATACAGTACGCGGTTGTTTGCGAACGAATAAAGATACGCGGACTGACATTTTTCGACCTCGGGCGGATCGTCGATCGCAAACGAAGGGAGCGACAGCGAGGCGATGAAGATCAGGGAGAAAATCAGGGCAAGAAATCTTTTCATTTTTCACCGATACGGCTTTCGCCGGGCGAAAGCATCCTTTCTTTTGGGTTGATCTTTTGTTTTGAATACTGCGCATCCGCCGAGCGCGGACGGCTCGGGAGCGCCGCCGTCGATATGCCGCGTTCCGGCGCGGACTCAGACAAGCGCTTTCGTTTTTTCGATATCCGTCAGTATCTGTGCGCGCAGCGCGTCGAGCGTGGGGAACTTCACCTCAGGTCGGAGATAGCTTACGAATTCTATTCTCACCGTCTCGCCGTAAAGCCACCCGGAAAAGTCGATGATGTGTGTCTCCGCAGTCACACCGCGTTGATCCCCCACCGTGGGACGGAGCCCGATGTTGCATACTCCGGAATAAGCCATGCCGCCGAGGTATGCGCGCACGGCATAAACTCCGTGCTTCGGAATAACGTGACCGTCGGGGAACACTTGATTTACCGTGGGAATCCCGATCGTCCGACCGAGCTCCCTGCCGTGGATCACGGGGAACGATACGGAATAATCGCGTCCGAGAAACTCGGCGGCGCGACCGACCTCGCCGTCGGCGAGAAACGCGCGGATTTTTGTTGAAGATACGGTTTCGCCCCCGACCGATACGGGACCGATCACCGTGCATCCGATGGAGCGCTCCTTGAGAAGGCGCTCGAGATCGGCACTTTTCCCGGCGGCGCCCGCTCCGAACGTGAAATTGTATCCGCATACCGCGCGGGAAATCTTCAAACCGTCCGCAAGGAAATCGCAGAAAGCCTCCGGCGTCATGCCGCGAACCTCGGCAAACGGGGTGAGAATTGCGTATTCCACTCCGCAGGAGGCAATCAGCGAAAGCTTTTCGTCGGTCTCCGTCAGGACGCACGGCGAGGCTCGGTGAAGATCGGTGAAGGTGAATACAGCCTTCGGCCAATCCCCTTCGAGCGCATCAAACAGGCGGCGGTGCCCTATGTGAACACCGTCAAAATTGCCGAGCGCCACCGCCGTATTTTCGGGCAGTGAGCACTCGGCATGTTTTGTCAGATCATATACCGTCATTTGCGGTCTATCCCGAGATATGTACGGACAAGCGCGCTCATGAGCTCGTCGCGGTCGATGCGGCAGATGAGGCTGCGCGCGTTTTTATGGTTTGTAATGTATGTGGGATCCCCGGAAAGGATGTATCCGACTATTTGGTGAACCGGATTGTAACCCTTTTCGCTCAGCGCCTCATAGACAGCGGAGAGGATCATTTTCATCTCACGTTCGTCGTTTGAGCCGAGTGTGAACGTGATTGTTTTTTCGTTGTCGTTGCTTCTCATGGTGTACCTCCCGAGAAAAAGATATCTTTATATATGATATATGAGCCACGCAAGGTGCGCTCCGGCGGAAGCCGCAGGAAATTACATAACAAGCCTTTCCGTAACTATTATACCGCACCTCTGCCATTAAATCAACGGTTTAACAAAATTTTTACTCTGTTAAATATCAGATAATTACGGCATTCTTTCGGCAGAACGTGTTCTCGGCACTGCATGCCCGAAGGGGCGGAGGATTCGTAAACCGGTAAATTATCAAAAACATCCCAACCCCGTTCTTCTGCGTTCGTTTTCCTACCGTTCTCTTTCAAAGCCGTGACCGATGACCTCGGCGCCCGACGAAAGTATGATAAATGCATTCGGATCAATCTCGGCGACAAGCTTTCGCAGCGAGAATTCCTCGCGGCGGCGGACAACGCAGAGCAGCACCTTCCGCGGCTCCTTCGTATACCAGCCCTCCCCCTCGAGAACCGTCACGCCGCGGTCAAGCTCGTGTATGATTCGGTCGGCGATCTTTTCGTGCATATCCGATATAATGAATACGCTGCGGCAGATGAACGCGCCGTTTATCACGAAATCCACGGCAAGTCCGTACGATGCCGACGCCGCGAGACAGTATATCAGAATCTCATATTTCCGCATTAGGATCGCCGCCGCCACGAT
>URSW01000171.1 GCA_900550625.1 uncultured Eubacteriales bacterium | reverse complement strand
GGCGGATGTGCGAAGCCTTATCGGGATACCGAATCGCCGTCCGCCGTTCACTTCGAGTTCACAAGGTAGGGTTCGACAGATTTTCGTACATAAGCGCACCGGTTCATGTGAATATTTTATAAAGCAATTATTGTTTTCCGAAATACAATATGTTATAATATAAAAAATAACCGATCCGAAAGGCAGTCTTACACGGCATGAAAAGAACAAAGCTTAACGACAGAACGCTTCCCGATTACACGAAGGGCGAAGAGATTTTCAATATGGTATCCCACATAGTCGGAGGCGCGGTCGGAATATGCGCGCTTGTTCTGTGTGTCGTGTTTGCCGCACTGCACCGCAACGTGTGGGGCGTGGTTTCGTGTTCAATATACGGTGCCGCGATGGTGATACTGTACACCATGTCGAGCATATACCACGGTCTCAGCCCGCGTCTCAAAGCGAAAAAAGTATTTCAGGTGATCGATCACTGCTCGATATTTCTTCTCATCGCGGGAACGTACACTCCGATCGCGCTCTGCTCGCTCCGCTCTCAGAAAGCGTGGGTCGGATGGACCGTTTTCGGCGTAATCTGGGGGCTTGCCGCTCTCGGAATCACTCTCAATTCGATCGACCTTGCAATGTTCAAGCGCTTCTCGATGATATGCTATCTCGGAATGGGGTGGATGATCGTGCTCTGCGCGAAGCTGACATACCTTGCAATCGGAGTATGGGGATGCGTATTTCTCATCGGCGGCGGAGTATTCTACACCGTCGGCTCCGTGCTCTACCTTCTCGGGAAGAAGAGCCGCAGAAGATACATACATTCGGTATTCCATCTGTTCGTCGTTTTCGGAAGCATAATGCACATGTTCATGATTCTTTTCTTCATAGTATAAAGCGGCACGAAATATGAAGCGCGCCGAAGCAAATAAACGCCGCCGCGCGGCAAAACGGAGAGCAATATGAACAACAAAATCTTTACCTGCATTTTCACGGTATTCATTCTCGCTGTATTCATTTCCGCTCCGCTCTCTTACGTCCTTTCGAAAAACGGGATAATAAGCGTTGCAAATGTCGGCAACATAATCAAGCCCGAAAAGACGTATGAAGGCGACAGCCTATACGCCCGTATTTTCAACGGAGTCGAGGAAGGAAAGCGGGTCGTAAACGACGTATACATAAACTACGTCCCCGGATATGTTCCGATAACCTCGTTTGTCTCCGGGCTTACGAATACGCTGAACACTCCCGTTTCCGACAGTCTCGGACGCTGGGGCAACAAAATCATGCTTTCCGCAGACTCCTGCAGCATTCCGGCGTCCGCAGAAGCGGACGCACCCGACACCTCGGGAGATGATCCGGCAGAAACCGAGAACCCGCGCAAGGACGTGAATTTCAGCTACAATGCCTCCTACGTCACAAGCGACAATCTTCACCGATTTTACCGCGTTAACGCGGACGGCGACAACGGAGACAGCTTTGAGTTTCTCTGCCGTGTTCCCTCCGCAAACAGAAAATCCCTGAAGCGCAATGTCACCAAGCAGGCGAAAAAGATAAACGCGCTCGCCGAGGCGCGCCCCGACATAAATCTCTATCTCTACATTCCGGTCGGGCTTGAGGATACCGAGCTCGGGAAACAGATATTCCCCGCCGAATCGACCGCCGATCTCTTCGACACGTTCAAGTCCTCTCTTTCCGACAAGGTGAATTTCTCGTACACGAAGATCAACACCATATACGACAAGGTTGAAAAATACTTCCTCACCGACCACCACTGGAACAGATACGGAAGCTACGAAGGATATCTTTCGATCGTTTCGATGATGCAGTCGAAATACGAAAACTTCGGCGAAGCGCGCGCCGTCGTAAAGGATTACGATCTCGGCGTTCCGCTGTACGGCTCGCTCGATCTTGCGATAAACAATTACGACCTTTACGATAATTTCGGTGTTCTCGATCTCGGGCTGCCCGAGCATGATCTGAAGATCAACAGGCAGGTCCCCTACGGCGGAAAGACGGAATTTTACGAGCTTCTCAAGCGTTACACGGAAGGAAGCTACAACAAGAAGAAAAGCTACAACCATTTCATGAATTTCTACCGCATAGCAGAGACGATCGAATATCCCGAAAACAACACCGGACGCAATCTGCTCTTCATCGGGGATTCGTTCTCAACCTGTGTCGCCGAAGCAATCGCCTCTCACTTTGACAAAACGTATGTACGTTACGTCGACAGCACGACTCCCGAAGACATAAATTATTCGGACTACATAAACGAAAACGGCATCACCGATGTCGTCATACTCGAGATGTCGAGCCGCGCGGTGCTGAATCTGTACGGCGATGCACTCAACGGAATAGAAACGACGGGAGGCAACGACTGATGATATTCGCAAGTCAGACTTTTCTGTTCGGGTTTCTGCCGCTCTTTTTCATACTTTATCTTGCGGCGGGCAAATTTTTCGGGCTCCGCGGAAAGAACACCGTCCTTTTCTTCATGTCGCTCATTTTCTATGCGTGGGGAGAGCCGGTATACATTGTCCTCATGATCTATTCCTCCGTACTCGACTATGTCTGCGGACGGATGATATATTCCGCCGACCGTCAGGGAAAAACCGGAAAGAAGAAAGCGTTTCTCTGTGTGTCGATGGTCGGAAATCTCGCGCTTCTCGGAGTTTTCAAGTATCTCGGATTCTTCACGCAGACGGTCAACTCCGTATTTCACCTTTCGATTCCCGTATTCTCTCTTGCGCTTCCCGTCGGAATATCGTTCTACACCTTCCAGACGATGTCGTATTCGCTCGACGTCTATCGCGGAACGATAACGCCGCAGAAAAACTTTATCTATTTCGGCGCCTATGTTGCGATGTTTCCGCAGCTCATCGCAGGTCCCGTGGTCCGTTATTCGGACATAGCGCGTGAGCTCGACTGCCGCACGGAAAATCTCGACGGCTTCGCCTCCGGCGCACGCAAGCTTGTATGCGGACTTGCGAAAAAGGTGCTGATCGCAAACACCATGGCGGCGGTCGCCGATCCCCTGTTTGAAAATCCCGCGTCATCGCTCGGTGTGCTCGGCACATGGATTGCAATAATCGCATACACGTTCCAGATATTCTTCGACTTCTCGGGATACTCCGACATGGCGATCGGAATGGGTCGCATGATGGGCTTCAATTATCCGGAAAACTTCAACTACCCCTATATCTCCCGTTCGGTTACGGAATTCTGGCGCCGCTGGCATATCACGATGTCGACGTTCTTCCGGGATTATGTATATATTCCGCTCGGCGGAAGCCGCTGTTCAGTTATAAAATGGCTGCGTAATGTTTTTATCGTATGGTTTCTCACGGGACTTTGGCACGGTGCCGCATGGCATTACGTCGCATGGGGACTCTATTTCGGAGTGCTTCTCGTCGTCGAAAAACTTCTTCTTCGGAAGCTGCTCGAGAAATCCCGCGTCATATCGCACATCTATGCGATGCTCATGATCATATGCGGATGGGTGATCTTCCGCTGCGACAGCGTTGCCGATGCGCTCTCCTTTATCGGCTCGATGTTCGGCGCGTCCGGGCTTTACGGCAACGACACGGTTCCGTCCCCCGTGCTCCTTCAGCAGTCAGGCGTAAGCACCGTATTCTTTGTCACGCTGATCTTCGCGGTGCTCTTCTCCGCGCCGATCATACCGTGGCTGAAAAACAAGCTTGAAAGCTCGTGCACAAAGCTCGCTTTGCGCGGCGCCGTATACTGCACCGCGGATTTCGTACTCATAGTGCTTCTCGTGCTCTCGTCCGTTCAGCTCGCGCTCGGCTCATACAATCCGTTTATATACTTCGATTTCTGATTCCGCATCAGC
>URSW01000170.1 GCA_900550625.1 uncultured Eubacteriales bacterium | reverse complement strand
GCTACTCTCGATAATTTTTTGAAGCACAATGTAACATATCATTGACAAACCGACATTTTATTTATTTAACGGCTTCGGTGAGAATGTTTTTAGCCTCTTCAAATGCTTCGGTGAGCTTCGAGCTGTCCGATGCGCCTGCCTGAGCGCTGTCGGGACGTCCGCCTCCGCGACCTCCGCAGACTGCCGCTGCGGCTTTTACTATATTTCCGGCGTGAGCGCCCGAGGACACCGCGGCTTTGCCGCAGAACGCCAGAAGATTGAGCTTTCCGCCGAGCCGGACGGCAAATATCGCCGCCGTGTCGGGGTACTGCTCCTTGATCTTGTCTCCGAGAGAACGGACGGAATCGATCGAGGTTTCGCCGAGGTCGGCGCACGCAAAACGCACGCCTCCGAGATTTTCGGCGCTGCCGATGATCTCATCGAGCTTGCCTCCGGCGAGCTTTGCGTTCAAAGCGTCGATCTCCTTTTTCGCCGCGGAAAGCTCCGCCGTTACCGCGTGAGCGCGGGCGACGAGCACGGATGCGTTCTGCGCTTTGAGCGCCGATGCGCAGTCCGAAATGAGAGCGTCACGCTCGGCGATGCAGCCGAGAACGCCGTATCCGGTGACTGCCTCTATACGGCGGACACCCGCCGCGACGGACGATTCGGAGATGATCTTCATAAGTCCGATCTCACCGGTGTTCGAGCAGTGCGTACCGCCGCAAAGCTCAAGCGAGAAATCTCCGGCACGGACCATGCGGACGGTCTTTCCGTATTTTTCGCCGAACAGCGCCATTGCGCCCGCTGCCTTTGCGGATTCGATGTCGGTTTCGACCGAGGTCACCTCCTCGGCGAGTAGGATGTGCTCGTTCACGAGCTTTTCGATCTGCGCGATCTCTTCAGCGGTGAGAGCCTGGAAGTGTGAGAAATCGAAACGGAGCCGATGCGCGTCAACGTATGAGCCTGCCTGCTCGACGTGGTCTCCGAGAATCCGGCGGAGCGCTGACTGAAGGAGGTGTGCGCCGGTGTGGTTGCGCTTGATATCGGCGCGCCGTACGGCGTCTACAGAGGCTTTTGCGCTGTCTCCGACCTTGACCATTCCGGAAACGATCTTTGCCGTGGACACGAATACCTCGTCCGATTTTTTTGTATCGGTGATCTCAAGGATGAAGCCGTTCCCGGAGACAATTCCGGTGTCTCCGACCTGACCGCCCGATTCCGCATAGAACGGGGAGGGCTCAAGTATTATGCCGAATTCGCCCTCGCTTACGGCATCCGCAAGCTCGCCGTCGCAGATCAGCGCTTTGACCTTCGTATCAGCGGTGAGAGAATCGTATCCGACAAACGAAGTCTTTGCCATCCCGGAAAGAACACTGCCCGTGGCGTTGTCCCAACCGCCCGCCCCGTTTCTTGCGGCGCGCGCTCTCTCCTTCTGGGATTTCATGAGAGAGTCGAAGCCATCTTCGTCTACGCCGAGACCTGCCTCGGCAGCCACATCCTTCGTGATATCAAGCGGGAATCCGAAGGTGTCATACAGCTTGAACGCATCCTCTCCGGAAAGCGTGCTGCCGCCTTCGGACTTCACGGCGGAGATTCGCTGCGAAAGGATGGAAAGTCCGGAACCGATCGTTTGGTCGAAACGCTCCTCCTCGATGGAGATGACCTTCTTTATGAAGTCGCGCTTCTTCTCAAGTTCGGGATAAGCGGAAACGTTTTCGGCGATGACCGTTTCGCAGAGGGAGGAAAGGAACGAATCCTTTATTCCGAGCAGCTTGCCGTGACGCGCCGCGCGGCGGAGCAGACGGCGGAGAATATATCCGCGTCCTTCGTTTGAGGGGAGAACGCCGTCGGAGATGAGAAAGGTCGAGGAACGGATGTGATCCGTGATAACACGCACGGACACGTCTGCCTTTGCGTCGTCGCCGTACTTTATGCCTGCGATCGAGCAAACATTGTCAAGGATACGGCGCACCGTATCTACCTCAAAGAGGTTGTCAACGCCCTGCATGATGCAGGCGAGGCGCTCAAGCCCCATTCCGGTGTCGATATTCTTCTGCGAAAGCTCGGTGTAGTTTCCGGCGCCGTCGTTGTTGAACTGCGTGAATACGTTGTTCCAGAATTCCATGTAGCGGTCGCAGTCGCATCCCGGCTTGCAGTCCGGAGAATGGCATCCGAATTCCTCTCCGCGGTCAAAGTATATCTCGGAGCAGGGACCGCAGGGACCTGAGCCGTGCTCCCAGAAGTTATCGGCTTTTCCGAGACGGACGATGCGGTTTGCGGGCATTCCGATATCCTTCGTCCATATCGAATACGCCTCGTCGTCGTCGGTGTATATGGTCGCCCAAAGACGGTCCTCGGGCATTTCGAGAACCTTCGTTATGAATTCCCACGCCCAGGTGAGCGCTTCCTTCTTGAAATAATCTCCGAAAGAGAAGTTGCCGAGCATCTCGAAATATGTGCCGTGGCGCGCGGTCTTTCCGACGTTGTCGATATCGAGAGTGCGGACGCACTTTTGACAGGTCGTCACACGGTGTCTCGGCGGCTCTTCCTCACCGGTGAAGAACTTTTTCAGAGGGGCCATTCCGGCATTTATGAGAAGCAGCGATTTGTCGTTTTCGGGAACGAGAGAAAAGCTGCCCAAACGCAGGTGTCCTTTGGATTCGAAAAACGAGAGATACATCTCCCTCAGGTCATTCAGCGAAGTCCACTTCATTTGTCAAAATCTCCTTAGAAACAAAAAATCTTATCAGATATAATCTTCTCCCGATTCCGTTCGTTCGGGAAGTCGCGCGCAGAGAAAATCGAAGAAAGCATCATCAGGCTCGAAAACGATGCCGACGGGCTTGTCCGTGCCGCTGTCGAATACGGCGAGGCACACTCTTTTCGGGGCGACGGACACCGTATAGCGGTAGAACGTGCAGCCGCGCAGAGCCTCTTTCAGCTCACGGTCGGAGGAGTAGAACGCCGCAAGCCTGAGATACGAAAGCGACATCCTGCACTCGGCGACGCTGCGCTTACCCTGCGTCCTGTATACCTCGAACACCTCTTCGCCGCCGTCGTCGGCAACAACGTACCTGAATACCGTAAAACGGTATCTTATCGCAAGATAAAGACAGACGGTCAGGGAAACGAGCCCCGCGATCTGCACAAGTCCGCGGAACGGGATACCGGACGACGATACGGCAAATGCACATACCGCAACGGCGAAAAAACCGATTATCAAATAATCGGCAGTCCGCCCGTCGCTCTTCGGCGTATATTCCACGGGATCACCTGCTTTCCGGCGAATACGGCAAAGGACCGTATTAAAGCCAAAGACCGCAAACAACTTGCGGTCTTTTCACTTAAGCTTCTTCTTTTTTTATGATTTCCTTACCGTTGTAATATCCGCAATTGCCGCATACACGGTGGCTGAGATTGAACTCACCGCAATGAGAGCATCTTACCATCGTAGGAGCGGTAAGCTTCCACACGTTGGAACGTCTTTTATCACGACGGGCTTTGGAAGTCTTTTTCTTCGGTACTGCCATTCCAATATACCTCCTTTGGTTTTTCGTATATCAAAATCATACGATAAAATCACACATTCGATTTATTATACAACATATTTTCTATCAAATCAAGTCTTTTTTCAATTTTCTTCTCAATATTTTTTATTTCTCCGCTTTCGGAGCGAAAAAACGGTCAATCATCCTCCATGGAATCGCGCAGACGTCTGAGCGCGTCCATTCTCGGATCCTCGAAAACCTCGTCCGCTGCGCACGAGCACGGACCGTCGCGCAGCTTCTTTCCGCATTTCGGGCAGAGTCCGGGGCAGTCCTCCGAGCAAAGCGGACGGAACGGAGCTTCGAGCGATATCTCCTCGGCGA
>URSW01000169.1 GCA_900550625.1 uncultured Eubacteriales bacterium | reverse complement strand
AGAAGATCGGTGAGAGTCTGCGTCGGGTGGTTATGTCCGCCGTCACCCGCATTTATCACGGGAACCTCGCTGCGCATTGAGGCGACGAGCGGAGCGCCTTCCTTCGGATGGCGCATTGCGATAATATCCGAATAGCAGCTCACGACGCGGACGGTATCCGACACGCTCTCGCCCTTCGATGCCGAGCTTGACTGGGCTTCGGAGAAGCCGAGCGTACTGCCGCCGAGATCGAGCATCGCGGCTTCAAAGCTGAGGCGCGTTCTCGTAGAAGGCTCAAAGAAGAGCGTGGCAAGCTTCTTTCCGATGCAGGCACTTCTGTACTTCGCCGGATCGGCAATGATATCGTTCGCGGTATCGATCAGCGAATCGATTTCATCCACCGTAAGATCCATTATATCAATAAGATGACGCATATTCCCTCCGTTATGCTTTTATCCACGATTCGTCTGACGGATTGTCGCGGAACGCGCGGAGTCTTGAAGCATCCTCCGGCTTTATATATCCGCTCTCCGCGGCAGTCTCGATCACGGAATCGAAATCTGTGAGGCTCACGTTTTTCACATTTGCGGCTTCGAGGCGATCGAGCCCTTTCTTCATGCCGTAAGTGAATATGCTGACGATGCCGAGAACCTCGGCGCCCGCCTCGCGGAGCGCGTCCACGACGTCGATAACGCTTCCTCCGGTCGAGATGAGGTCTTCTATCACGACTGTCTTTTCGCCCGCCTCAAGCTTTCCCTCAATCCTGTTCTGACGTCCGTGATCCTTCGCGCCTCCCCGCACATATCCCATCGGCATTCCGAGTATATGTGCGGCAATGGCGGCGTGTGCGATTCCCGCGGTGCTCGTTCCCATAAGGACTTCGGCATCGGGGTATTCCCTTTTTACGGTCTCGGCGATCGAGTTTTCTATAAGCGTTCTGACCTCAGGTGCCGTAAGGGTCAGTCGGTTGTCGCAGTAGATCGGGCTTTTTATTCCGCTCGCCCATGTGAACGGCTCGTCCGGTCGAAGGAACACCGCCTTTATCGAGAGAAGTGCGTTTGCAATTTCTTTTTTCATATGTACTCTGCCTTTCCTTAACCTGTTTTCCGTGTAGCCGTTTATCCTAAAAATTCCGCAACCGCGCGGCGGTACTGTGCAACGGGATCGTCCGCGCGCGTTATCGGGCGTCCGACCACGATGTAGTCCGAGCCGATCTCCTTCGCTCTCGCGGGAGTGGTCACCCGCACCTGATCGAGAGACTGACCGTCCGCGAAGCGTACTCCCGGCGTCACGGTGAGGAACGAAGCGCCGCACGCTGCCTTTACGTCTCCCGCCTCGAGCGGAGAGCAGACCACGCCGTCGAGTCCGCATGCTGCGGCTCTCTTCGCGTAATGGGATACAACGGTTTCCATCGGCTCGCGGATCAGAAGATCCTCTTCGAGCATCTTTTGGGATGTCGATGTAAGCTGAGTGACCGCGATGAGAAGAGGACGGCTTCCGTCCGGTCTTGTCAGTCCTTCGATCGCCGCCTCCATCATTTTCGAGCCGCCCGACGCATGAAGGTTCGTCATATCGACGTCGAGACGCGACAGCACCGCCATTGCGGATTTGACCGTATTCGGAATGTCGTGAAGCTTCAAATCGAGGAATATCTTATGCCCTCTCTTCTTTATCTCGGATATGACCGACGGGCCGAGCGCGTAGTAAAGCTCCATTCCGATCTTCACATACGGTTTCTCGCCGTCGAACAGATCGAGAAACGACATTACCTCGCTTTCCCCCGGAAAATCAAGTGCGATTATTACGTCCTTTGCCATCAGTGTGCCCCTCCCGTTATTTCACTGAGTTTTGTTATACCGTACTTCTCCATTGCCGACGGCAGATCGGCTATAATATCGCGGCAGGCGTAAGGCTCGACAAGGTTTGCCGCTCCCACCTCGACCGCCGCCGCGCCGGCAAGCATCATTTCTATTACGTCGTCGGCGCAGGATATGCCGCCGATTCCGATTATCGGTATTTTTACCGCCTTATACGTCTGGTATACCATGCGAACGGCTATCGGAAGCACGCACGGTCCAGACATTCCGCCGACTCCGTTTGCGACCACCGGACGGCGCGTGCGCGGATCGATCCTCATTCCGAGAGGCGTATTTATCATCGACAGTCCGTCGGCGCCTGCGTTTTCGACCGCGCGCGCGACCTCGGTTATATCGGTGACGTTAGGCGTAAGCTTAACGTAGACGGGCTTTTTCACCGCCTTTTTGACCGCGGCGGTCACCGCAGCCGCATCCGACGGGCACGCTCCGATGCTCACGCCTCCGCTTCGAACGTTCGGGCAGCTTATATTGATCTCGAGTATTCCGACATTTTCAACCGCGTCGAGGCGCTCGGCGCAGTACACAAAGTCCTCCGCCTCGAATCCGCTGATATTGGCGATCACGGGCTTTCTGAAATGTTCGCGCAGTCTCGGAAGCTCCTCCGATATGACCTTTTCGATTCCGGGATTCTGAAGTCCGACCGAGTTTATCATTCCCGACGGAATCTCCGCGATCCTCGGAGTGGGATTTCCGAATCTCGCTTCGCGTGTTGTTCCCTTGAAAGCTATCGAGCCGAGAATGTTGAGATCGTACAGTTCGGCAAATTCATGACCGTATCCGAAGGTTCCCGATGCCGGGATAACGGGATTGTCAAGCTTTATCCCCGAAAGCGTTACGCTCATATCAAGTTCACTCATCGAATATCACCTCATCTTTCGTAAGGACGGGACCGTCCTTGCATATGCGCTTTGCGCCGTACTTCGTCTTACAGGTGCAGCCGACGCAGGCGCCGAAGCCGCAGCCCATTCTTTCTTCGAACGAAAGCTCGCCGTCCGTCACGGTCGAGCGGTATACAGCTTTCAACATCGGATCCGGACCGCAGGCGTAAAAGTAGGTATAGCTTTCGGGGAGCGCGTCTGTCACAAAACCGCGGATGCCCGCGCTTCCGTCCGCGGTCGTGACGGTGAGGTTTACGCCGAGCGAGCGAAAATCCGATTCAAGAATAACGTCGCGCGACGAATTGAACCCGATCACGACATTCGGCGTTTTGCCTTCTTCGATAAGCCGACGGCAGAGCAGATACAGCGGAGGCGTTCCGACGCCGCCCCCGATAAGAAGCGGATTTTCGCCGCTCCTTGAGGTATTGAATCCGTTCCCGAGACCGCAGAGGATATCGAGTTCATCTCCCGCCTCCATCTCCGACATTTTCGCCGTGCCGCGTCCGACCGTCTTATAAACAAGCGTCATTTCGTCTTCCCCGACGTCGCATACCGAGATCGGACGTCTCAGATAAAGTCCGTCGATCCGTATATTCACAAACTGTCCGGGAGCGGCGATCGGCGAAACATCTCCGCCGAGCCTCATTCTGTAAATGCTCTGTGCGATCTGTTCGTTTGACAGAATCCTGTACATGCTTTGTTTCATATGCTGCTCCTTTCCGGTCCGGTTAATCGGCATCCACCGTCGATATGCAAAGCGTCGTCTCCTCGAGCACATCGAGAAGCACTCTCACGGTATCGAGTGCGGTAAACATCGTTACGTTGTTCTCCACCGCGCACCGACGGATCTCGTATCCGTCGGACATTACGGTATCCGAATTTATATCTCTCGTATTTATCACATAATTCACATAGCCGCGGCGTATTGAGTCGAGTATCTCCTCGCTCCCCTCGGATATTTTTTCCCGTTCGCGCGTCCTTATACCGTGTTTTTTAAGAAATTCCGCAGTGCCGTGCGTCGCCTCGATATTGAAGCCGAGCTCGTAAAAGCGGCGTATCAGCGGAAGCGCCTCTTCCTTGTCGCGGTCGGCGATCGTAACGAGGATCGTGCCGTAATTCACCA
>URSW01000168.1 GCA_900550625.1 uncultured Eubacteriales bacterium | reverse complement strand
TCCCTGCGCCAAAAAATCCTCATTCGTAAGAATGAGGATTTTTTACTTATTACCTCTTCACTTTTCACTTGCCGTTTCCCTTTAATGAGGATTTTTTGGAAGTAAGAAGTAACAGTGAATAGTGAAGAGGTGATGAAATTTGCCCTCACGGGCAAATGAAACAGCTTCGCTGTGAAATATTTGCTCCGCAAATATGAAATACGCTGCGGCGTATGAAGGAACGAATTTTATTTTTGGCATCCCTTTGACGCGCAGTTATTCCTGTCAAGATTGTCCGTGGACGTGTCCGACACAAATTTTTGTTTGATAAACTCATCAAAACACTTCGATATTTTTTCGTATCCGTCGATTCCCGATCGGTATGTTTTCGTTTCCTGCCTTTTCGGCATATACGTCATTGTCGTGCTGTCGATAATTATCTCTTTATCTCCGCCGAAATAACTGAAGTTATCCGAAAGCAGAACATACTTCCCGAGCTCGTCACGGATATGCTGTTCTTTTGCCTGCCTGTCACATCCGCATTCCGTTGAGTCACCGTGAAAATATTTGTTGAAATCTTTGCGCCTTTTCAGGCTGCTTTCGAATCCTTTATTTCCCGGATTCCGATTTTCTGCCGATTCGTATATGCAGTCCCTTCTGTTTTGATATTTGCAGTTGTCGAAATATTCATTCATCTCGAGCACCTCGGTTATTTCCGCCAAATATATTACTCTGTTTCCTTTAATACCGATGACAAACTGTTTTTCCCCGGCCTTTTTCTTTTTTTCGGAAATAAAGTTTTCTCCCACCGTCTTACGAAGTCCCGTATTCACATAGGCCGTTCTGCCGTCCGCATAATGACGTATCTGACCTCCTTTACAGCATGCCAGAGACAAAATCCCTGTTTTGTTGCCGTTGATATCCGTCACGCACGGTGCATTTCCGGTATCGTATGTCATACGGTATATGTAATAAACGTTCATAATTATCACCTCTTAATATAATGTATCGGTCAGTTCTGTTGCCGTTTACTTTGATAATATTCAGGAGTAGAACAGACTTTTGCTTCGTCAGGCAGTTTTGCTCCGCATAGCGAGCAAATTTTCGCATTATTGTTTTCGGGAACGGATTCTTCGGTTTTCACCGGTTCTTCTGCAATTTCTTTTGCAGCTTCGTCCGAAGGTGCGGTGTTATTACTTTTTGTCATACGGTTTCAGTTGCGGCAATACTTTTCATTACAGCCCATTATTTCTCCGCAGAATTCACAACATTTCACTTGTCTTTCCCTCCGATTATTGATTGTTTATTTTAATTATAAGCTATTTTTTTCCCATTGTCAACAGAAAATTTTCGTCTGTCATATAATCTCATAAAAACTCGGCTTATAAAGTAACATCACAACTTTCGGTGAAAAACACGCTTGCTTTGCAAACAAGTAAAAACCAATCGACCATAATCCGGACAGCCAATCGGCAGCAGAAAAAGTATCCTATGCAAAATCGGCAAAAAGTCTTTGCCGCCGCATCTGCCTTGCCTCCTCCGCCGGGTGTCGCGGTCAAAACGCCTCCTTTGGGCATAAAAATACCGCCAGCGGAAAGCCGCTGACGGCAAAGATGTGTGATTGTCTTTAGATCGCTTCTATTTCATTTTCTTCCACGGTAATAACACAATCTTGTGTCTCTTCACTTTCACACTCACCTGCACAGTCCACAATATACACGGGACGCCCGTCCACTACCTCAGCATCACAGATAGAGCCTGTCTGCCCGTTTGCAATAATTCGCACTCTGTCGCCTAATTCATATTTCATTTTCGGTTCACCCCTATTCTATACGCTGTAATAAAACGTTGATCGGTCTTTCCTCCGTCAATTCGACAATCCGTTCTGAATTTTGCCTTGCGTCTCACGTCCGTTGCCGTGAGAATGTTACTCTGCCGACAAATCCGCTTGCCGATCCTCTGCTGCCCATTATATCATATTTTCTGCATTTTTGCAAGAATTTGAATTTTTCCCGGCGGGCAGCGAGGGTATGATTACAATAGATATGTTACATCTCCCCCCTCATCACCGTGCGCCTTCCAAGAAAAAACGGTCGGAAAATCCGACCGTTTTTTTGTTTTCACCGCGCCGTCATTCCTTTGCGGCGCCTCCGGTATACAGCCTGTGTATTCCGCATTTCCAGCACAGCACCATCCCGAAAACGGCCCCGACGACCGCCTGCAGAATCTGATACGGCAGCTTGAGAAGAGCGTACTCGGGCGTACTGTAGATAAACGCTCTGCCGAGCGAATACCCGACGACCATGATCACCGCGCCGAGGGCGACTCCGATCCCCGAAGACAGCACCGGATGCTTTTTCAGAACGTAATGCGAAAACACGGAAATCACGACCGCCTGCAAACCGTGTGTGACAAGGGACACGAACATCGGCGTCGGGTAAAAGAACAGATCGCCCAGGAAAGCGCCGACGCCGCCTACCGTAAACGCGGCGAGCGGATCGAGCAGAATGGCGGCGGTGCATATAATGATATCATTCATATAGAGATGTCCGCCGGGGACGGGGACTCCGAAGGAACTCATGGCTATGTTGAGAGCCGTAAGCACAGCGGTGGTGCACAGCCATATTGCCGTTCTTCTTTTTGTATTTTTCAGCATTTTCATTTTCTCCTTGCTATTTGAGTAACAATATCATATAATATAAACTGATGATACAAAATAACCAGAAACGGAGAAAATAATATATCCAGATGAATTACACAGTCAACAATACGGACAGACCGGTTTATCTGCAGATATACCGGCAGATAAGAGACGACATCACGTCGGGAGTGTTCCCGTACAACAGCAGGCTTCCGTCAAAGAGGCTGCTCGCCGACGAGCTCGGCGTCAGCACGATAACCGTGGAGCACGCATATTCTCTTTTATGCGACGAGGGGTACACGGAGTCCCGCGAGCGAAGCGGATACTTTGTCATATTCAGTCCGGCGGACGGCTTTGCTTCGTCGGCGCCGGTGCCCGTTCTGCCGAAAGAACGCAAGGCACCCCCCGCATCGTATCCGGGGTTCCCTATTTCCGTTCTGAGCAAAACGATGCGCAAGGTCATCACCGAATATTACGATGTGATCCTTGACAAATCCCCGAACACGGGGCGCACGGAGCTGCGCAGTGCGATAAGGCAGTATCTTCTGCGCAACCGAGGGATGAATGCGGATATCGAGCAGATCGTGGTCGGCTCGGGGGCGGAGTATCTGTACACTCTCATTGTCGGTCTGCTCGGCAAGGATAAGGTTTTCGCCATCGAATCCCCGTCCTACGAGAAGATCGGGCAGATCTACGCTGCGGCGGGAGTGAAATACGAGCCGCTGCCCTTATCTAAGGACGGGATCGACAGCAGCGCCCTTTCGGCGTCGAAGGCGGATGTGCTGCACACCACGCCGTATCAGAGCTTTCCGAGCGGGATAACGGCTTCGGCGTCCAAGCGTTACGAATACATCCGCTGGGCGGACAAAGCGGGACGCTTCATTGTAGAATCCGATTACGGCTCCGAATTTTCCGTATCCGCGCAGCCGACAGAGACGCTGTTCAGGCTTTCGGACAAGGACAATGTGATATATCTGAACACGTTTTCGAAAACGATCTCCTCTTCGATGCGCATCGGGTACATGGTCATTCCGAAAAAGCTCATCGGGACATTCCGTGAAAAGCTCGGCTTTTACTCCTGCACCGTTCCGACCTTCGAGCAGTTTGTACTGACGGAGCTTTTGAACAGCGGTGATTTCGAAAGGCACATCAACCGTGCGCGGAGATGCATACGGAAAGAACTCCGCCGGCAAAAGGACACGGTATTTCATTAAGCTGTAATTTCACGTTATCTTACCGT